>JBFKTM010000124.1:0-7464 GCA_041636295.1 Oleiphilaceae bacterium | reverse complement strand
GGGGGCCGGCAAAACCACCCTCAGTCGCGGCATTATTCAAGCCCTAGGGCATTCAGGTGCGGTTAAGAGTCCCACCTATACGCTCGTAGAGCCATACGAATTGACAACCTATACCGTCTATCACTTTGATTTATATCGTCTGGCAGATCCTGAAGAACTGGAGTTTATGGGGATCCGAGATTATCTTGATCAGCGCGCACTATCACTGATCGAGTGGCCTGAAAAAGGAGCGGGTATTTTGCCTGAGGCGGATTTGCAGATTTTTTTTGAAGTAGCCGGAAGTGGTAGAGATGTTCGTTGGTGCGGAAATACCGACTACGGTAAGACGGTTGCCGAAAAGTTGGCTGACCTCGTGCAAGAATGCGGCTAGTTATTGTACTGAAATGGTGTGATGTAATGAGAGAGCATAAAAATAATATAGCGCTATCGCGTGGGATTTTGTTGGGTCTGTTGCTCCTCGGATTAGGATCTGTCGTGTCTGCGGCAAACGTTACCAATGCCCGCTTATGGCCTGCCCCTGATAATACGCGACTGGTATTCGAAGTAACCGCAGGGGTAGAGCACAAACTGTTCAGTTTGAGTAACCCTCGTCGAATTGTGTTGGATATGAGTCGTGTTAAATTGTTAACTGACCTTTCGGACTTGTCGCTGGCTGGAAGCCCCATCAATAGAATTAGGTCAGCGGCGAGAAATCAGGGAGACCTTCGTATCGTGTTGGATCTGGCACGTGATGTGACGCCAAAAAGTTTTCTGCTAAAACCCAATGAGCAGTATGGTAATCGGTTGGTAGTCGATCTATATGAGCGAGAAGCAGCAACGGAAGAACCAAAGATTGTTAAATCCGTAGATCAGCAGAGCCAGCAGCGAGATATTATCGTGGTGATTGATGCGGGGCACGGAGGCGATGACCCCGGGGCTTTGGGGCCAGGCCGGGTCAGAGAAAAAGATGTCGTGCTGGCTATCTCTCGCGAACTGAATACGCTGATCAACCAGAAAAAGGGGTTTCAGGCAAAGATGACCCGTAGCGGAGACTATTATATCGGGCTTCGCCAGCGCACCGCAGTGGCTCGAAAGCATAATGCCGATCTGTTTGTGTCGGTGCACGCTGATGCCTTTGATAAACCGCAAGCCAGTGGAGCCTCGGTTTATGCCCTGTCGAAACGGGGGGCAACCAGCGAGGCGGCCAGATGGTTAGCGAAGAAAGAGAACAGCGCCGACCTGATAGGTGGGGTAGGTGGTGTTAGTCTGGATGATAAGGACGATATACTTGCTGAAGTATTGCTTGATCTGTCGATGACGGCGAGCCTGAAGGCGAGTCTGGGGGTCGGCGATCATGTGCTCAGGTCAATGGGCGGGATGACGCACCTGCACAAAAAGCGGGTCGAGCAGGCAGGGTTTGTGGTTCTTAAATCGCCAGATATTCCATCAATCCTGGTTGAAACCGGGTTTATCTCTAATCCGGCTGAAGCGGGCCGACTGAAAACACGCAAATATCAAAAGCAGATTGCCCATGCAATCTATCGTGGCGTCGATTCTCACTTCAGGCAGACGCCTCCACCTGGAACGCTGCTTTCATATCAACAATCCAGCAAGCTGGCAGCACTGCCCCGTACCTATAAAGTTCAAAAGGGCGATACTTTGTCTGCGATAGCGCTTAAAAACCAGATAACCGTAAGTCAGCTCAGGAAGGCCAATCATCTGCAGTCAGATAATGTTAAAATCGGGCAGATCATTCAGATACCGGCATCTTAGTTCGCCAGTGTGAAGGTGCCTAATTGCAGCAATCGATAAAGGCTGCAACCTACTTTTTGGCTACCGTGTTTTAATCAATCTTGGAATGTTAGTAAATAATGAGTCGAATCCATAAGTTATCCCCCCGCTTAGCCAACCAGATAGCGGCGGGAGAGGTGGTAGAACGGCCTGCTTCGGTAGTGAAAGAGTTGTTGGAGAACGCTCTGGATGCCGGTGCAGGGAGGGTCGATGTTGAAGTTGAGAGTGGTGGCATCAAACTCATTCGAATCCGAGATAATGGTGTGGGAATCGAGCAAGATGACCTGCCACTTGCCTTGAGTCGGCATGCAACCAGTAAAATCAATTCGCTAGATGATCTGGAAGCGGTCGCAACACTCGGATTTCGAGGGGAAGCGCTGGCGAGTATTAGTTCAGTATCCCGTTTGGCATTAACCTCCCGACCGCGAAAAAATGGTCGACCATTTACCTCTGAAGAGGCCGCCCCTCTAGTTCCTGATGACTCTGAGGCAGAGGGGGCCTGGCGGGTTGAGGCCGAAGGCCGAGACATGGATGCAATTGTCAGCCCGGCAGCACATCCAGAAGGGACGACGGTTGAGGTGAGAGATCTTTTTTTCAATACCCCGGCTCGTCGCAAATTTCTAAGAACGGAAAAAACCGAGTTTGGCCATCTTGAAGAGGTGGTAAAACGACAGGCGTTAAGCCGTTTTGAAATCGGTTTTTCACTACGACATAACCAGCGAACGATACACTCCTTACGACCCGCACCGTCGATGCAAGACAAAGAGCGACGAGTTGCGGCACTTTGCAGTCCACAATTTATAGAAAATGCCGTAGTCATTGATGTGGAGGCTTCTGGTTTGAAGTTGTGGGGCTGGGTTGCATTGCCCACCTTTTCTCGGAGTCAGGCTGACCTTCAGTACTTCTTTGTGAATGGACGAGTTATACGGGATCGTTTGGTTGCGCACGCGGTTAAACAGGCTTACCGTGATGTGCTTTACCATGGCAGGCACTCGGCATTTGTTTTGTACCTGGAGCTTGATCCCGCTAATGTGGATGTCAATGTGCATCCGACTAAACATGAAGTTCGATTTCGGGATGGCAGGTTGGTCCATGATTTTATCTTTAGAAGTCTTCATAAAGCGCTGGCGGATGTCCGACCTGATGATCGTTTGCAGCAGGATGGCGGGCCGTCTTTAGGGGGCGGGGTTACGCCCGGTTCACTTATGCCGTTGGATTCAACGGGGCAGGGACAAAATCTTCAGACAATGGGTGAGGGGAGTACTCCGGCCCCTATGACAATACCCTCTTATGGGGCTCAAACATCGATGCCGCTCAGGGAGTTGCCGTCCCAGCGCAGTATTCAAGAGCAGATGGCCGGCTATGCCGCACTTCACCCTGATCAAAATGCATCGAATGGCGGTATGGGATTAGTGGCAGAAGATGGTGCAGAGGGTGCCGCTCATGAGCCACCTCTTGGCTATGCCATCGCTCAGTTACATGGTATCTATGTGTTGTCTCAATGCTCCAAGGGGCTTATCGTAGTTGACATGCATGCCGCCCACGAGCGAATTACCTATGAGCGGATGAAGCAGGCATATTATTCTCAAGGTGTTAAGGCGCAGCCGTTGCTGGTTCCGGTCACTATTGCAGTTAGCCAGCGTGAAGCATCGGTCGCAGAAGAGTTTTCGGATCAGTTTGTTAAGTTGGGGTTGCAAATTGAGCGCATTGGGCCCGAATCACTGGTGATTCGGCAGGTGCCCGCTTTTTTAAGGGGTGCTGATAGTGAGCAGCTAGTGAGAGATGTGATTTCTGATGTGACAGAGCACGGCACCAGTGATCGTGTTGAAGCGTTGGCCAATGAGATGATGGCTACCATGGCTTGTCACGGTTCGGTGAGGGCTAACCGACAATTAACTATTCCCGAGATGAATGCGTTGCTCAGGGATATGGAGGCAACGGAGCGAAGTGGGCAGTGCAATCACGGACGTCCCACTTGGACGTTGGTGACGATGTCTGAGTTGGATAAACTATTCCTACGGGGTCGATGATGCCGCAAGTCAGTGTGAACGCAGATAATCGCCCTGTTGCGATCTATTTAATGGGCCCTACTGCAGCCGGTAAGACCGATCTGGCAGTGGCGCTGACCAAGGTGCTACCTTGCGATATTATTAGTGTTGACTCAGCGCTGATCTACCGGGGGATGGATATTGGTACGGCTAAGCCTGACCAGGAATTGCTGGCTGATGCGCCTCACCGATTAATTGATATCTGTGATCCATCGGAATCCTATTCTGCCGCCCAGTTCAGGGAAGATGCGTTGCAAGAGGCAACAGATATTCTCGCTCAGGGGCGTATTCCGTTGTTTGTTGGCGGTACTATGATGTATTTCAAAGCTTTGGATCAGGGGCTGGCGACGCTGCCCTCGGCAGACCCGGTTATACGGCAGCGGATTCTGCAAGAGGCAGATGAGAAGGGGTGGGAGTTTTTGCATCAGCGACTTCAGCAGATTGACCCCGTGTCAGCCAAGCGGATTCACCCTAATGATCCGCAACGGCTACAACGGGCACTTGAAGTCTATGAAATAACTGGCAAGTCGATGACTGACCTGTGGCGTGAGCAGGCTGAGACCGCCGAGCAGAGAAAAGCAAATGAAAAACAAGAAACTGGACAGAATGTTGAAGCGCATTACACTAATTGGGGAAGGGATTCTTTTAGTTCTTTGCCGTATAATGCGCTGAGTTTTGCCGTTTTACCTAAAGAACGTTCTACTCTTCATGAAAGAATTGCTCTAAGATACAATCAGATGGTGAAAAATGGTTTTGTTGAAGAGGTTGAAACGCTGTACCGGCGTGGTGATCTTGATTCATCTATGCCGTCGATGCGTTGTGTGGGTTACCGTCAGGTGTGGGAATATTTAGAGGGTAAGCTAGACTATGATGAAATGGTTGAAAAAGGCGTTATTGCCACAAGACAACTGGCAAAACGACAGATAACTTGGCTGCGACGCTGGCCTGATTTGCACTGGTTAGAGTCAGAAGATTCGGAATTACTTGCCAAGGTGTTGAAAATAGTACACTCTGCCACCATTTAGTGATGTAACTGAAGAAGGCCTTACATTTTTTAGCTTGCTTTTTGCAGGCTGAAGGAAAGAATTAAACATAACAACAGGAGATTTGAGATGTCAAAAGGGCACTCACTACAAGACCCTTATTTAAATGCATTGCGCAAGGAGCGCATCCCCGTATCCATCTTCCTGGTAAATGGTATTAAGTTACAGGGACAGATTGAATCATTTGACCAGTTCGTCATCCTACTGAAGAACACTGTGAGCCAGATGGTTTACAAACACGCAATTTCCACAGTCGTGCCGGCTAGAAATGTTCGTCTGGCACCTACCAATCCTGGTGAAGAAGGCGAAGGAAATAGCTAAGGCGGAGATCAATTCGATTGTTTGAACGTCCGGATACAGGTGAACGAGCAATACTGGTTCATCTGGACTTTACATCCGATCGTGAGCGAGAAGACCCTCAGGAGTTCTATGAACTGGCGAGGTCGGCTGGCGTTGAGCCTATGACCTTGGTTGAGGGATCGAGAGACCACCCAAGCCCCCGATACTTCGTGGGTGAAGGGAAGCTTGATGAAGTTCGTCAAGCGGTCGAGCTTTATGATGCCGATGTAGTGCTTTTTAATCACTCGCTTTCGCCCAGTCAAGAACGCAACCTTGAAAGAGCGTTGCAGTGTCGTGTTATTGATCGAACCGGTGTGATTCTCGATATATTTGCTCAGCGAGCGAGAACTCATGAAGGTAAATTGCAGGTCGAGCTAGCGCAATTAGAGCATATGTCGACGCGTCTGATTCGCGGCTGGACCCACCTGGAAAGGCAAAAAGGTGGTATTGGTCTGCGAGGTCCGGGTGAAACTCAGTTGGAGACTGACCGTCGCCTATTGAGGGCACGGATCAAGTCGATCAATAAGCGCCTTGATAAAGTGAGACGGCAGCGAGACCAGGGCCGAAGGGCTAGAACGCGTGCGGCTATTCCTACGTTATCATTGGTGGGGTATACCAACGCGGGTAAGTCGACGTTGTTTAATCGCATTACTGAGTCGAGTGTCTATGCAGCCGATCAACTATTTGCAACATTGGACCCGACTTTAAGGCGGATGGATTTACCCGATGTTGGCGCGGTTATTTTGGTTGATACGGTCGGTTTTATCAGACACCTTCCGCACAAACTGGTTGAGTCTTTTCGTGCGACACTTGAAGAGACCTGCAATGCGACGTTATTACTCCATGTAATTGACTGTCATGATGATCAGCGTCTCGATAATATAGAGCAGGTTAATCTGGTGCTCGAAGAGATTGGTGCCCATGAGATTCCAGTGCTGCAAGTTTATAATAAGCTTGATTTGCTTGAGGGTCGGGAGCCGCGAGTTGATCGCGATGAAGAGGGTAAGCCAGTAAGAGTCTGGGTGTCTGCCCATAATGGTGCCGGTATTGAACTGTTACTGGACTCCGTGTCGGAGTTACTGGCCGAAGATCTGGTCCATGAGCATCTGGTATTGAACAATCAGCATGGTCGATTGCGAGCACTCTTTTACACAGCGGGGGCTGTTGTTGAGGAGACCTGTAATGAGGCTGGGCAGACCTGTTTGGAAATTCGTTTACAGCGACAGGATTTTAATCAGCTACTACGTAAAGCTGGCGTTGTAGAAAGCGAATTGGAATTTCAGGACTGCTAGTTAGTACTTATCCTGAAACGATTATTTTTAGTGTAGGTCGGGTTTTAACCCGACAATAATTATCGTTAAAATACTGAATTGTCGGGTTACTAAAAGTAGTCGCTTTAGGTGAAATCCGACCTGCAACGGAACATATGTTAAATGTTCAATATTTCAGGATGGAAGCTAGTTAGTCAGCAATGAAGATGTTTGCCAGCGATAATTTAGTCGCTGGATGAAATTTAAGTAATCTAACTTGCTGTATTAGGCTAAGAACAATAGTATTTAGTCGAGTGTATTGATGTGTTTGTGTTGACGTGTTTGTTTTGGCAATACTTTAGACAATAGTCGATAAACGCCAATCATGTGTGCAAGGTTATAGAAACCATCTTCCCTTTAAACTTTTAAATACGAAAAAACGGAGAATCCTATGGCCTGGAATGAGCCGGGTGGTAATCGAAATGATAAAGACCCCTGGGGTGGTGGAAATCGTGGTAACGATCAGGGGCCACCAGATTTGGACGAAGCGCTGAAAAAGGGAATGGATAAGCTGAATAAATTGTTTGGCGGTAAGACCGGTGGTTCAGGTGGGTCTGGCGGGCGGGGCTCTGGCTCCAGTGCGGCAACCGGTGGTGTGTTGCTGGTTGTTATTGTCGGTTTGCTGATTATGTTGGCTGTTGAGTCTGTATATACGGTCAATGAGCGCGAACGTGCTGTTGTGCTTCGCTTTGGCAAGTACTTGGAAACGGTTGGTCCAGGTCTGCAGTTTAAATTGCCGTTGATTGATCATATAGAAAAGGTTGATGTTACCAAGGTTCGCTCATCTGCGACTAAAGGGCATATGCTGACGGAAGATGAAAACATTGTTGAGATAAATCTGTCGGTACAGTATGTGGTTAAAGACCCTCGGGCATTTGTGCTGGATATTCGGAATGCTGAGCGAACGCTGGATTATGCCACAGATGCCGCGTTAAGGCATGAGGTGGGCAGCGC
>JBFKTM010000123.1:0-7493 GCA_041636295.1 Oleiphilaceae bacterium | reverse complement strand
TAAAGATACAGAAGGTAAGCCGGAAGTTAAGCGAAGAATAAGGCAGCTGCAGATGGAAATGGCGCAGCGCCGTATGATGCAAGATGTGCCTAAGGCCGATGTTGTCATAACAAACCCAACCCACTATTCTGTTGCGCTTCAATATGATGGTGACAGTATGGCGGCACCTGTCGTGCTCGCTAAAGGTGGGGATGAAATCGCGTTGAAAATCAGGGAAATTGCGAAAGAGCACAACGTTGAAATAGTAGCGGCCCCACCATTAGCGCGATCAATCTACTATCATACTGAAATTGGGCAGGAGATACCGGGAGGTTTGTATGTTGCGGTTGCGCAGGTGTTAGCTTATATCTTTCAGCTTCGTCGATTCCGACAGGGCGCTAACCCGAAACCTCAAATGCCAGACTACCCCATACCCGATGACTTAAAACATGACTGATACATAATCAAGTCTTCCCCTTTTCCATGGACGATGTTCCTAACACCGGACTGTCTCGACATAACCCATAAAGTCGGTACGTTTCCTGCAGTACCCATATCTATTAAAGAATTAACGTCAAAAAAGCGTCGTATTCTCAATTAAGAGTTGGAAGTATCGCTTTTTAATGTGACTGGAATAGATATGGACCAAGTATTTAGTTTACAGAATTTAAAAAGCCTAACCCAGGGGAATCTGGGTATTCCACTCTTATTACTGGTTATTCTGGGGATGATGGTGCTGCCTATGCCCCCATTCCTGCTTGATTTGTTGTTTACGTTTAATATCGCTTTGGCAATCGTCGTGTTGCTGGTTTGTGTCTATGCCATGAGGCCTGTGGATTTTGCAATTTTTCCGACTGTGCTTTTGGTCGCGACGTTGCTTCGCTTGGCGCTAAATGTTGCCTCAACTCGTGTGGTACTGTTATGGGGGCATGAGGGCGGCGATGCCGCTGGAAAGGTTATCGAAGCCTTTGGCGAGGTGGTGATCGGGGGTAACTATGCGGTCGGTTTAGTGGTGTTTACGATCTTGATGATTATTAACTTTGCGGTTGTTACTAAAGGGGCCGGACGGGTATCCGAAGTGAGTGCGCGTTTTACCCTTGATGCGATGCCTGGTAAACAGATGGCGATTGATGCGGACCTTAATGCGGGACTGATTGATCAGGAAGAGGCAAAAACCCGTCGTGAAGACATTGCACAAGAAGCGGACTTCTACGGTTCAATGGACGGTGCGAGCAAGTTCGTTCGAGGAGATGCGGTTGCTGGATTGATGATACTGGTCATCAATATTATTGGAGGTTTGAGTATAGGAATTCTGCAACATGATCTGGAATTCAGTGATGCCATGCAGAAGTATTCACTATTAACGATTGGAGATGGATTGGTCGCTCAAATCCCGTCACTATTGCTATCAACGGCTGCCGCTATCATGGTTACCCGTGTTAGTACCACCCAAGATATGTCGCACCAGATGTTTAGCCAGATGTTTTCGTCACCAAGATCCATGGCGGTTGCATCCGTGGTGTTGTTGATTATGGGTTCAGTTCCAGGGATGCCTCATGTTGCATTTTTAGGTCTTGGCACCTTAACGGCTGCTGGAGCCTATTATATTTGGTATCGACAGAACAGAGGGCAGGTAGCTGAAGGTGTCGTTAGGCCGGGGGCTCCAATGGGAGGGGCAGTAGCGGCCGCAGCTGGGGCACCTTTGCCGTCGTCGGGGGGCGGTCAGGAAAAAATTGCCGCACAGCCTACTGAAACCAGAGAGCTCGGTTGGGATGATGTTTTAACGGTTGATGTGGTCGGGCTGGAGGTTGGGTATCGTCTAATTCCTTTGGTTGATAAATCTCAGGGAGGGCAGTTGTTAGGGCGCATTAAGGGTGTTAGAAAAAAACTCTCACAGGAGCTTGGCTTTTTGATGCCGTCGGTTCATATCCGAGACAATCTGGATCTTATGCCGAATGTTTATCGCATTACGTTAATGGGGGTTAACCTGGCCGAAGCTGAGATACATCCAGATCGAGAGCTGGCAATTAATCCTGGCCAGGTTTTTGGTAAGCTGGAAGGTATTGAGGGTAAAGATCCTGCGTTTGGTCTGGATGCGATATGGATTGAGTCCAGCCAAAAAGATCATGCACAAACCCTCGGATACACCGTTGTTGACGCGAGCACTGTTGTCGCGACCCACCTCAATCAGATTCTGCAAAAACACGCCCATGAACTCATTGGGCACGAGGAGGTTCAGCAGTGGCTTGAACAGCTGGCAAAAGCCTCGCCCAAACTCGGTGAAGAGCTGGTTCCAACAACGCTTTCGGTTAGTCTGCTTTTAAAAATATTACAGAGTTTGTTAATCGAAGATGTGCCTATTCGCGATATGCGAAGTATCGCTGAAGCCATTGTTAATGTTACACCTAAAACCCAGGATACGGTGGTCCACACGGCGGCGGCGAGGCAATCATTGAAGCGTATGATTGTTCAAAATATTTGCGGGGCTGAGAGTGAAATTCCGGTTATTACACTGGATCCAGAGTTGGAACAACTATTGCTTAAGTCTGTTCAGCAGGCACAAAAGTCAGGCGCGGGTGATGATGTCGGACTTGTGTTGGAGCCTAGAATGATCGAAAAATTACAGCGTTCATTAAGCGATGCAGCACAGCGGCAGGAAATGATGGGCAAGCCTCCCATACTATTGGTATCAGGCCCCTTGAGACCCGTGCTGGCGAAATTTGTAAGGTTCGGCATTGAACGACTCCACGTACTCTCTTATCAAGAGGTGCCTGATAATAAGCAGATTACTATTGTGGCCACGGTCGGTCAGTAATTTGACACTGTTCTTTTTTTGACGCTTTGATGCTGTTGAGTACTGCTTAATTGCTAATCGTAAGCAGTTATAGATTCCGAGGAGAGTAACCATGAAAGTAAAACGTTTTTTTGCAGCAACCATGCAGGAAGCGCTGCGCCTGGTTCGTGAAGAAATGGGTGCTGATGCGGTTATTCTCTCAAATCAGAAAGTTGAAGGTGGTGTTGAGATCGTAACAGCACTGGATTATGACGAGCAGTTGGCTATGAGTCAGGTGGTCGGCCAACCTAACGCAGAGCAGCCTCCTTCACCAACGCAATTGGCCAAGATGCAGGCGGATCGTCATATCCGTCTTCAGCAGGAGATGGAGAGGGCCCGAGAAAAAATTAGTGATGTGAAGGATCGACAGGCTGGTAGTGACAAAAGTAGTGGTAAGACGGTGTCTAAAAATGTGGTTAACGCTACGGATTCATCTGCCTCGCAAAGTGAAGAGCTGGCGTCGATGAAAGCTGAGATCCATCACCTCAAGGATTTGTTGAACCAGCAACTGCAACAGGCAAGTAAAGTAGCAGATAAAGAAAGCTCGAGCAGTTCGTTGGTCAGGTCGAACATTGAGGAGCGCCTGTCTCGAATGGGGATTGAAAAGACGCTTATTGATGCGCTACTGCCTTCAGTGAAGGCCGGTGTTGATATCAACCAGTCATGGAATCGCGTGTTAGCGGAGTTGTCGCATGTCTTATCAGTGGAAGAGAGTGAGCTTATTGGACGTGGCGGAATCTACGCGTTGGTTGGGCAAACCGGGGCAGGGAAAACTACCACAATAGGGAAGCTGGCTGCCAGGTATGTGCTTGAAAATGGACCGGAATCAATTGCACTTGTTACGACTGATCGTTATCGTATAGCCGCTCATGAGCAGTTAATGGTGTTTGGGCGAATATTAAATATACCGGTTAGGGTTGTAGATGAACAAAACACGCTGGATGATGTTCTTGAGTCGTTGTCGGATAAGAGACTGGTACTGATTGATACTGCGGGGCTTAATCATCAAGATCCAGACTGGGCAGAGCAGCTTCATGAGATTCGTGATTCCAAGTATAATATTCGGAGCTATTTGGTGTTGTCAGCCATCACCCAGACCCAAATTATGAAATCAACTTACCATTATTATAAGATGGTTGGTTTGTCAGGGTGTCTCGTAACAAAATTGGATGAAGCGGTCAGTCTTGGGGAGGTGATTAGCTTTTTGTATCTAAGTGGGCTAATGGCTGCCTATGTTACTGATGGACAGAAAATACCTGACGATATACATTTGGCAAAATCCCATGTGTTGGTCCGTCGCGCGGTTAGTCTGCTCAAAGAGCAGGAAAAATTTGAATCAGAGTTGTTGTCTAATAATCAGAACCGAAAACACAGTCAGAACCGTGGTGGCGACCTAAATCCAATGTATTTTGGCAGTACGGCCTGAAATTAGAACCATAAAACGATATCCTCTGCTAAACTGATGAAAAGTTTAGCTGTTTTGCTTTTAACTCAGTAAGTTATCAGCGCTATTTTTAAATAGGTTTTGATGTCAGAATGAAAGGCATGAAGCATGAGTTTTGCTTTGTTGTAATAGGGGAAACGTACCTGTATGAGTAATTCGAGCCCAGTTCAGGTTATTGCCGTCACAGGTGGTAAGGGTGGTATCGGTAAAAGTAATGTATCCATTAATCTCGCTATTGCCTTGTCTGAGTTAGGGCGACGTGTTGTTGTATTGGATGCAGACCTTGGGTTGGCAAATATCGATGTGTTGTTAGGTATTACGGCAAATAGAAATTTGGCTGATGTGCTGTCGGGTGAATGTGGCCTCAAAGAGGTTATGGTTGAAGGCCCTTGTGGGGTAAAGGTTGTGCCTGCGTCGTCGGGCACACAAAAAATGGTCTCTTTGAGTCCAATGGAACATGCTGGTTTGATCAATGCCTTTAGTGAAATATCCAATGAGCTGGATGTGCTGATCGTCGATACCGCTGCGGGCATTTCAGACAGTGTCGTAAGTTTTTTAAGAGCTGCACAAGAGATACTGGTCGTTGTCGTTGATGAGCCAACTTCAATCACAGATTCCTATGCTCTAATTAAATTACTAAACAGGGATTATGGTGTTCACCGGTTCAGAGTGTTGGCTAATATGGTCAAAACTCAACAAGAGGGACGGCACCTATACTCCAAACTGTCCAAAGTGACCGATCGCGTCCTTGATGTTGCACTTCAGTATGCGGGCAGTATTCCGTATGACGAGGCGGTAAAAAAATCAGTACAGCGACAGCGGGCGGTTCTGGATGCATATCCTCGGGCTAAGGCTTCATTGGCCTATAAATCGTTAGCACAGAAAGCTGAGAGCTGGCCGTTGCCATCGTCACCGAGAGGGCATTTGGAGTTCTTTGTTGAAAGACTGTTACAGGCATAAGTTAATAATTCATGGTATTGGCATACGCGCAGATGATGTACAGTGATGCAAATACAGAGCGGGCCGATGGGCTTGTTCGACAGCACGCCTCTTTAGTGAAGCGTATCGCTCACCATTTAATGGCAAGGCTACCCGCCAGTGTGCAGGTTGATGATCTTATTCAGGCTGGCATGATTGGGTTGTTGGAAGCCTCCAGAAAGTATGAGCCTTCAAAGGGGGCATCCTTTGAGACATATGCGGGCATCCGGATTCGCGGTGCCATGATGGATGAAATCCGCAAAGGTGACTGGGTTCCCCGATCAGTACACAGAAATACTCGAAAAATATCTGAAGCCATTAAGCTAATCGAAGATCGGGAAGGTCGTGACGCAAAGGATCACGAGGTCGCTGCGGAGCTTGGAATGGAGCTGGATGATTATTACGCTTGCCTAAAAGATAGTGCTAGTGGAAAATTATTTAGTTTTGAAGAAGTGTTGGATGGTGGTGATGCGGCTATTGATCAGATGGCCAGTAGTGTCGAAACCCCCTATTCGGAGTTGCAGGATGACGCTTTCAAAGCTAGTCTAGCTGAGGCTATTGCAACCTTGCCTGAGCGAGAGCGACTTGTGCTTTCGCTATACTATGACGAAGAGTTAAACCTCAAGGAAATAGGCGCTGTTCTTTCGGTAAGTGAGTCCCGCGTGAGTCAAATACACAGTCAGGCGGCCATGCGACTAAGAGCCCGATTGACTGAATGGCGCGAATAACAAATTTTTATGGCTACCGAACTTTATTGCTCAAAGGGACGTAGTTATTTATCTTAACCTTAAAAAAAACTGGATACCCGTCGAACTCAAGCTAGACTTACAGTAATACTATGAAACTAAACAGAGTTCTGGCTTTTTAGGGTTTCCAGCTTCGGCATTTTGGAGGTCGACTTGGATAAAAATATGAAAATCCTGGTGGTTGATGATTTCTCAACCATGAGGAGAATTATTAAAAACCTGTTAAGAGATCTTGGTTTTACTAACGCAGATGAAGCGGATGACGGTAATACTGCATTGCCGATGCTTCAAACGGGAAAGTATGACTTTCTTGTGACAGATTGGAATATGCCAGGTATGACAGGTATTGACTTGCTTCGGGCGGTGCGAGCGGATGATAACCTCAAGAGTCTGCCGGTATTGATGGTCACGGCAGAGGCGAAAAGGGATCAAATCGTTGCAGCGGCCCAAGCTGGTGTAAATGGTTATGTAGTAAAGCCGTTTACGGCTGCGGTACTGAAAGAGAAGATAGACAAAATTTTTGAGCGTATCGATTCTTGATCGCAGGCTAGGGCATGACAAACAAAAAAGATAGTTCATCAAATATGTCAGGATTCGAAGAGCAGCTTAAGAATCAGGCAGCAGATCTCAAAACGTTGGTTGATTCCGGTAATATTGCCGAAGCATTAAGAGTTATTTCCGATTTAAACGCGACCCGAGACCAAAGTCTGTATCAGGAGGTTGGTCGATTAACGCGTACTTTACATGAGTCGATCAGAAATTTTCATATTGATACTGCAGGACAGAACAAAAGTCAGGAGGAGCTTTCTAAAATTGAAGACGCATCAGATCGTTTATCTTATGTCGTTGATATGACAAATAAGGCGGCCAATAAAACGCTGGATCTTGTTGAAGAAAGTATGCCGATTGCTTCTGAAATGAAGGAAGAGGCCGATATCTTGAAGTCGGATTGGGCTAGATTGCGTCGCAGGGAGATGAAACCGGAAGAGTTTCGAAATCTTTACAAGCGAATGGATCTATTTCTCGATAAATTAAGTGATCAATCCGATAAAGTTTATCGTAATTTGTCCGACATATTATTAGCACAGGATTTTCAGGATCTTACCGGCCAGGTAATCAAACGGGTGACCGGGCTGGTGAAAGAGGTTGAAGATAACCTGGTGAGTCTTGTTGCTATGGCCGGAAAAGTGGATCAGATAACCGGTACCGTTCACGAAGGATTAGAACAAAAAGAAGATGTTGAACGTGGCGAGGGGCCGCAAATGCATGCCGAAAAGCGTGTAGATGTCGTCTCAAGTCAGGATGATGTGGATGATTTACTCTCCAGTCTTGGTTTTTGAGGAGTTCTTGCATGGGGTTTGAGGCGGATGAAGAGATTCTTCAGGATTTTCTTGTAGAGTCTGGAGAAATTCTTGAGCTTCTGTCAGAGCAGCTAGTGGATTTGGAGCAAAATCCGGACGATAAGGATTTGCTCAACGCGATATTTCGTGGGTTTCACACGGTAAAAGGTGGT
>JBFKTM010000122.1:0-7529 GCA_041636295.1 Oleiphilaceae bacterium | reverse complement strand
GGCCACAAATAAAGCTATTGCCCCAGAACTGTATGCCGTCGGTGTGGCCACTTTCGTCTGGCTCGTAGCCGACCCGGTTGGGCGCTATTAATGGCAGGTTGTTGGCGACCGCATGGCCTCGCTGTACGGTGATCCAGGCATCCAGCTGTCGACCCTGTTCTGCCTTGTCGTCATTACGATCCCAGCCGATAGCGGTAGGGTAAATGAGTAGCTGGGCACCGGCTAAAGCCATTAATCGTGCCGCTTCTGGATACCACTGATCCCAGCATACCAGTACACCCAGCTTGCCAATACTGGTGTTAATGGGTTGGAAACCAGAAAGTTGGTCACTAATGTCGGCATCACCTGGCGTAAAATAGAACTTCTCATAAAATCCGGGGTCATCCGGAATGTGCATTTTTCGGTAGCAGCCGGCGATGCGACCGTCCGTATCGAATACAACGGCAGTGTTGTGGTAGATACCCGTCGCGCGCTTTTCAAATATGGAACCCACAATAACAATGTTGAGCTCTTTGGCTAGGCCTGAGAGCCTATTGCTGGTATTTCCAGGTATTGTTTCCGCAAGGTCAAAAACGGCTACATCTTGCGATTGGCAAAAGTAGTGGGTGGCGTGTAGTTCTTGAAGCACGACCAGTTTAGCGCCTTCGGCCGCAGCTTCACGAATTTTGCTTTCAGATTTTGACAGGCTGACGTCTTTATTAGGAGAGCATTGTTGCTGAATGGCAGCGACCTTTAGTAGTTTGGCCATTAATAGTCTCCAGCGGGAATTTGCATTGTGATGCAGTGTAAACTGCCATGTTGTTTAATGAGAGGGTAACAGTTGATTGGTACAATTTCTCTCTCCGGGAAGCACTCCTGTAGCGCCGTAAGCGCAGGCTGGTCTTGTTCAACACCGTAAACGGGCACCAGAACGGCACCATTGACAATAAGGAAGTTAGCATAGGTCGCAGGTAGTCGTTCGCCGTCGTCTACTAACTCTTCCGCCATTGGGAGTGCTTTTAGGCGGTACGGTTCACCATTGGGTTGCCTGAACGATTGCAGCTGAGCTTCCATTTTGTTTAGTGCTTCAAAATGCGGATCATTGGGGTCTTCGCATTTAACATAGCAAATTAGATCCGCAGCACAGAAGCGGGCGAGTGTGTCTATGTGGCTGTCCGTATCGTCACCGGCGAGGAATCCGTGATCGAGCCACAAAATCTCTTTAATTCCGAGCAGTGACTGTAGCGTTTGTTCCAACGTTTGTTTTGAGTAAGACGGGTTTCTAGTTGGGCTTAACAGGCATTCGCTGGTGGTTAGCATGACGCCTTCACCGTTACTCTCTATCGAACCGCCTTCAAGGACGAGGTCAATTTTTTCAAAAAGATAGTGAGGGAAGGCACCGCTTTGCTGGAGTCTAATATTGATCAGATTATCTTGATCGCTTTGGAATTTGTCGCCCCATGCGTTGAAGTTAAAATCCAGCAATACTGGCTTGTTGTCTTTGAAAACAGTTATCGGGCCATGGTCGCGGGCCCAGGTGTCATCTGAGGCAATGTGATACACAGAGAGTTTATACTGGCCGTTAGAAGTGTCCAGCTCAGATTTAATGTGCTCCAATTTGTTTTCATCGGCGCAGCTAATAATTAAGTTCTCTCTTTTTAGAATCTCTTTCGCTAGTTGTAGATAGAGTTGGTCAACTTCTGCAAGTATTGGGGCCCAATCCGTGTTTTTGTGTGGCCAGGTCAATAAAACGGCGTGCTGGTGGGCCCACTCAGCAGGTAAAAAGGTATTAGGGTTGTTCATTGCTGTTTTTTTCTAACTCTAAAGGGTGAAGTACACTATGGATTACGTATTCTCCCTCAAAATAGACCGTAAAGTCAGCATATTTCCACTTTGAAATGGGGGGATTTCCGGTGGGTTCGTTAATCTGTTGCGGAGCACCGAACATACCCTTTACCTTTTCCATGTTCATCCCGACTTTAGGGCGATTAATATTCTGGTTGACTGCGCCCTGCTGAGATATCCCGATTTTGATACTTTCTGCAGACAGCAGGGTGGAGAAAAGCGATGCGGCTAGTAGAGTTAATAGTTTACGCATGTGTTACCTAATTTATTGTTGAGTGTATTTGATATGAAAAAGGCTGCCAAACGAGTGTTATAGCAAACCTAATGCACGTTGCAACATGGTTATAATAAAAGCATAGAAGCCTTTTTTAAGGGCGTGACAAAAAATTGTAAAATTTAGGTGTATTAACGTTATTCACTGCCTACGGCATAGCCAGTATCTGCCTTTCTCTACTTTGTTTACGAATAATGTGGCGGGCGATGAGTTGTTGATTGGTGTTGTCAAGGCCAGAGAATGCTATATGAACAATTGATTTGTCCCCCTCCGTTTCACAGTTTATTACTGTTCCCTTTGCGATCACACCCGTAAAAGAAGGGATAAGAATCAGTTTTATTGCAACGGCGGCATCGGCAGGTAGTGGTTTTGCCAGAGGGGTAGAGAAGCCACCTTCACTAAGATTTATATCTTTTAGTTTAGACTCGTCCAGCGGTTCATTGTTGAGCGCAATCCCTCTGGCGAGCGCATCCAGTTTTGAATTGAGAGTCTTTAAATACAAGCCGAGGTTTTTATCGTTGTCAGTAATTTGTCGTAACAGTTGTTTTGACTCTATATCAAGCTGATGGAATTCGTTCAGTATCGAGAATGACGGGTTTAAGTCAAAGCAGGACTCTGGATTAATTTCCAGATTTTCCATGGGCCTAATGTCAACTAACGCACGATCACTTACTCTATAAAATTGTCTGCGTTCACAAATTTCTTGTTGAGACATAATCCTGTTACCGAAAAGCTAATATTTTGTTATTTGAACTGCGGCACTCTTTCTCTAAAGTTTAACACTTATTTTTAAAAATAAAGGGCTATTGTTTTGAAATTATGTGTGTTTTAATTCCGCCATGTTTAGACCTTACCCAATTTATATAGGCTTACGCTATACCGCTGCAAAGCGGCGTAACCATTTCATCTCCTTTATCTCTTTTAGCTCAATGATTGGCTTAACATTGGGCGTAGCGGTATTGATAACCGTTATGTCGGTAATGAACGGCTTTGATCGGGAATTAAAAGAGCGAATTCTTGGCATGGTTCCCCATGCTGTTATCCAATATTATGGAAATATGACCGACTGGCAGTCGATAGACGAGTTGGCGACCAAACGCCCTGATATAGTGGCCGCTGCACCTTTTATAAAAGCACAGGGTATGGTTACCCACGGTAGTGGCGTGCGTGGGGTGTTGATGAATGGGGTTTTACCTGAGGAAGAAGATCAGGTATCCATTATTTCTCAGCATATGGTTGCCGGTTCTATTCATGCACTCGAAGAGGGCGAGTTTGGTATTGTTATTGGTGATTTGTTGGCTAGCTACTTACGTGTTGGCCTGGGTGATAAGTTAACAATTGTATTGCCCGAAGCCTCAATCACTCCGGCAGGCGTATTTCCGCGCTTAAAGCGATTTACTGTCAAAGGTATATTTAAGGTAGGTGCCGATCTCGATGGCTCATTAACGTTGGTGCATCTGGCTGACGCTGCTAAAGTGCTTAGACTGCAGAACGGAGTGCATGGTCTGAGACTTAAAATGAAAGACCTGTTTAAGGCTCCAATGATTGCCAATGAAATTGCTAAGGAGCTACCGGCCGGCTATTACAGCAGCGACTGGACCCGTTCCCATGGTAATCTTTTTCAGGCGATTAAGATGGAAAAAACCATGATAGGGTTGCTACTTATGATGATCGTTGCAGTTGCTGCCTTTAATATCGTATCGACACTGGTTATGGTGGTGACGGATAAAAAGTCCGATATTGCTATTTTGAGAACAATGGGGGCAAGCCCCGGTGCGGTGATGGCCATCTTCATAATGCAGGGTACATTTATCGGGTTAATCGGAAATCTACTGGGTACGGCAGCTGGAGTGCTGCTGTCACTCAATGTCAGCTCAATCATTAAATGGATTGAATCGATCCTTGATCATCAATTTCTAAATGCAGATGTCTATTTTATTAGCTATCTCCCTTCTGAGTTGCTCTGGAGTGATGTCGCCGTGGTGTGCGGCGCTGGCTTTATCATGAGTGTGCTGGCAACGATCTACCCGGCTTGGAGAGCGTCAAAAGTAGAACCTGCAGAGGCGTTGCGTTATGAGTAATATCATACTGCGTGCTGAGGGGCTCTCTAAGGCGTATCAGGAAGGTAAGGGGCAACTCTCTATATTTGAGAATGTTAACTTCTCGTTGTTAGAAGGCGAGTCAGTTGCTATTTTAGGGAGTTCGGGAGCAGGTAAAACTACGTTGCTAAACCTGTTGGGTGGCTTAGATAAGCCGAGTGCAGGGAATGTTTGGATTAATGGTTTTGATGTTCATGGATTAAAAGAGCGTAAAAAAGGAATGATACGCAACGAATATCTCGGTTTTGTATACCAGTTTCATCATTTGTTGCCTGAGTTTACAGCGCTTGAAAATGTCTGTATGCCTCTGTTGATTGGAAAAAAGGAGAAGCGGGCAGCATTACAAAAATCGAGAGAGTTGTTGGATAGGGTCGGCCTTTCAGCCAGAACTGAACATAAACCTTCAGAGTTATCAGGCGGTGAGAGGCAGCGTGTTGCGATTGCTCGGGCGCTTGCCAATGATCCACGGTGTGTTTTGATGGACGAGCCCACTGGAAACCTCGATGAAGGTACTGCCAAAAAAGTTCAGGCGCTTATTGTCGATTTGAAAACACAGCTGAAAACCAGTTTCGTGGTAGTAACCCATGATTTAGTGTTGGCGCAGCAGATGGATAGAGTCTTGCACCTTGAAGATAAGACGTTGTCGCCTGAGAGTGATGCACCCATAAGCTAAGGCCTAAGGCGTGCTTTATCGATAGCTCCGTGTAGAGCGGCCCTCTACAGGCTGAGGCTGCTGGGGATACAGCTGTTAGTTTTGTATTTGTCTCATTTTTCTTTTCGTTTGTCGTTCATGCCAGTTTTTTCTTACTTTTTTCTTCCACAAATACTGTACGAGTGCATAGCAAGTTATCGCGAAGACAATGCCACACACAATTGAACCGACGTAAAGTGGAATGCCCACTTCAACCAGTTTTCCGCTGATCCACTGCCAAGAAAGTTCAAAGTCATAGCCTATTAATGGGCGGTTTAGCAGTGATGCGCCAACAACATAGTTAAAATAGAAAATCGGAGGCATGGTTAATGGGTTGCTAATCCAAACGAGTGCAACCGATATCGGAAGATTACAGTTTAGCCAGATAGCAAAGATAGCTGCGGCGACCATTTGAAACGGCATGGGAATAAAACACCAGAAAATGCCGACCAAAAAAGCTTTTGACACGACATGTCGATTGATGTGCCACAGGTTAGGTTCGTGCAGAATGTCACCCAAGAAATGGAGGGCTTTTATTTGCTTTATTTTTTCTGGGTTAGGGAAAAAACGCTTTAAAATTCTCTTTGGCATAAAAGGCAGTAGGAATTATAAATGAACAATGATTGTGTGGGTAAATTCTAGAGGTCTAAAGGCAAAATGGCTATTGATTTAGATGAATATTTTCGTAAACAAGGTAATTAACTCCGAGAACACCTGTTTAGTTATTAGTTTAAGTCTATCCGCTTCGTTGCGTTTTTTGAATTACCTCCTATAGCGGGCAGTAAAGTAAGTGTAAAAAACGGAAGGTCTTGAAAGATATGCGCTCATGGATGATCGCTTATTTGACTGGAATTGTGGCGTTTCACATTGGCGGGGCCACTTTTTCGTCTTATGTTATACATGGAATGTTATTCCTATCTATTCTCATTTTTTTTGGGCTAAAAACGTATCGTTGGCTCTGTTTCTTTTTAATAGCGGTATCCTGGGCATCGGTTTATTCTGCTCATATCACGTCAAAATTTATTGACTCCTCATTTGAGGGGGTCGACCTTATTGCAAGCGGCTATGTGTGTTCTCTCCCTAATAAGAAGGAGCAGTTTGTAACATTCGAGTTATGTGGTTCAAGCCTCAGTATTTTGGGGCAGGCGGACAAAACTTTGAAAAGACTGCGGCTAAAATTGTCCTGGTATACCAAAGATAGTGTTGACCCTGTGGGGCTAAATACTTTTGTCGTGAGGATTAAGAAACCACATGGACTGGAGAACCCTTATGGGTTTTCATATGAAAAGTGGTTGTTCCGAAAGGCGATAAGCGGTGTCGGTTACATAAAAAAACGTGTAGAACCCAGCGCAATAGAATCAGAAGTTTGGTTCAGTGAGGGGCGTGCGGGTATTTTTTATCAATGTCCGTTGCTGAGTTTTAGTTGCTACATAACCTTTGCGCGAACAGCTGTTAGTCGCTTTTTAGACACAAAGTCGGATCAATTAAACAATAGAGCATTAATTAAAGCACTAACGCTTGGTTATCGAGGAGAAATAGATGGCCAGGTATGGGAAGTGTTAAAAAATACAGGAACTCAACACCTCATTGCCATCTCCGGTTTACACATCGGGTTAGTTTTTGCTTCAACTTACTTTTTGGTATTCACTTTACTGCGCATTATAGGAGTGGCACTGCCTCTTAAGGCACATGAGGTGGCGCTGCGGAGGAGAGTGCCTATTAGTTTGTTGTCATCTTTGATTTTGTCATTTTCATATTCAGCAATAGCTGGATTTGCAATCTCCACTCAACGCGCCTTAATAATGGTCGCGGTATTTACACTTTGTTCTTTGTTTAGAGTAGGGGGGAGTGCTTATAACCGTTTGTTGTTGGCGGCTGTTGTGGTACTGATCGTAGACCCTAATAGCGTTCTAGACAATGGATTTTGGCTCTCATTCTTGGCTGTAGCGGTGCTTTTCCTATCATCAATGAAAAATGTAAAGGCTCAGGCGTTGCCAAGATACGCCCGTTTGGGGGGAGCTGTTAAATTGCAATGGGCTATTAGTGTTGGATTGTTTCCGGTGCTTCTAGCAGGTGGTATGGGGGTAAGCTATACCTCATTGGTTGCTAACTTGGTGGTCATTCCATTTATAGGTTGTATTACAGTTCCCCTTCTATTGCTTTCTTTCTTGGTTGTTCCTTTTTCAAACTCATTGTCAGAATTGTTGTTGGTTGCTGTAGATGGCTCTTTGTCGTTGTTTTTGTGGTTTATTGAGCTGTTAAGCGGCTTTGAAGCCGTTAGCATTAGCCTCGAGAGTGCCATTTTCGGTTTGAGCCTATGTTTGTTAGCACTATTCGCCATTGTCTATCCACTATTTAAAGCTGTGAATATATGGGCCCTATCAGTCGTTTTGTTATTGATCGTTTTTAAAGAGCAGCCACCAGAAAACAAGAAGATCGAGGTGGTTGTGTTTGATGTAGGGCAGGGGCTCGCTGTGACGGCACTACATCAGCGACACGCAGTAATCTATGATACCGGGCCATCATATCGTGAGGGAAGTGCCGCAGAGCGGAGTATTCTTCCCTATCTGAAGGCTAAAGGGGTAAAAGAGGTTGACTGGCTATTACTAAGTCATGGGGATGATGATCATGCAGGGGGTGC
>JBFKTM010000121.1:0-7538 GCA_041636295.1 Oleiphilaceae bacterium | reverse complement strand
CGGTCAAGCCGCAGGAAGACGGAAGCGAGGCTTCGATAAAGTACCGGGCTTGACAAACAATCCCTCATAGAAGCCTTGATGCAAGGAGGAACGACTGGAATCAAGGCTTGTTACCAGCGAACCAACTTAGAATCAGTTACAGGGAGAAGTGATAGCCTTGTGGTAAAAAACCTTGATTACAGGCTGCGCCCTCCATCAAGGCTACGAAAACTGAATTTGCTCCAATAACCATGGGTCCTGCGGTCAGGCCGCAGGACGACAGTGGCGAGGCTTGATTATGTTGCCTTGTGGAAAGCAACAACTAACTCTCCGCCGTAGCAGCACTGGCCAGTGAGCGACGAACCGGTTTACCTGCAGTGAGCACAAAGGCTAACAAGGTTGGCAGTACCCAGGCCAGCCCTTGATCAAAGAGTGGAATGGCATTGAACAGAGTCAGGTCGATACCCGCCGCCGATGCTCCATCCAGCAGGCCAAACATCAGGGCAACCGCGAGGGTAACGCCGTGAGTTAATCGTGGATTCCGTAAACGGTCAGAAATCAGGGTCAGTAATACCAACGCCATTGCCACCGGATAGATCGCCATCAGTATGGGAATCGACAGCGCAATCAACTGCGACAAGCCGATATTGGCGACTAGTAAACAGGCCACCGTGGCGACTACCACGACCATTGAATAGGGCAGTTTCGGGTTAAGGTCATTGATGTAATCACCAAAGGCGCTGATACCGCCAATGGCAGTCGTTAAGCAGGCCAGAGAGACCACGCCGGCCAGCACCACCTGCCCGGCGGGTCCGAAGATCGCGGCCACATATTCAGTGAAGATCTGCCCCCCGTTTGTGGGGTCAGGAGTAATCAGATGGCTGGTCGCCCCCAGATAAAACAGTGCAATATAAACCAATGCCAGACCGGCACCCGCGATTAAACCCGCTACCGTCAAGTATCGGAACTGTTTTGCCGAGTCAGTTATACCTTTGCTACGGATCGCATGAATGATTAGCAGACCGAACATCAATGCGGCCAAGGCGTCCATCGTCATGTAGCCGTCCAGAAAACCCTTGGCGAATGGTGAACTGGCATATTCGGCCTGGGCCAGACCAATGTCACCCTGTGGCATAATGACTACGCCCACACCAACCACGATTAACAGTAGCAGCAACATCGGCGCAATAATTTTGCCTACATTATCAATCAACTGCCCTTTTTTCAGCGCAAAGAATAGCGCAATGGAAAAATAGATGATTGAGAATAACGCCAGCGTCGTCGCTCCCGGAGTTTCAACAAAGGGCAGTACCCCCATCTCATAAGCCACCAGCGCCGTTCGCGGAATGCCAAACGCTGGCACCAATATAAGGTAGATCAATAACCCCAGCAGCATACTGGCCCGTTTCGGCAAATAGCGACCCAAGGTGGGTAGACCGCCGGAGGCCTTGGCAATGGCCAATAGCCCTAACAAGGGTAAGCCCACGGCAGTTAGTAGAAACCCGGCGATGGCCGGCAGCAGATTTTCACCGGCTTGGAATCCCGCCAGTGGGGGAAAGATCATATTCCCTGCCCCTAAAAAAAAGGCAAAGGTCATAAACCCCAATGCAACAATATCGAACGGTTTAAGCGTTTTAGTCATGGGGCCTCTCTACTGCTAACAAAAAAATGCCTCTATTCTATGGCTTGATCATCGAGACGAAATACGTAATATCCGAAACAGGATTTAGGCGGATTCTCGATGCAGTGGTAGAATACGCGTTATCTATCCATGATATTGACCAGCCCTTATGCAAGAGACCACACCATGAGTAAGAAGAATGAGATTTCCCTGGACACCTGCGAACAAAAAGTCAGTTACGGATTTGGCTGGCAATTTGGTCGTCAGTTACACAAAAATAATTTCGAAGGGCTCGATATCAATGTCGTTATGGCGGCAATCAAACAGTGTTACGAAGGGCAACCCAGCCAGCTAAACGATAAAGAACTCGACAAAGCCTATGATATCGTCAAGACCAAGATGAAAGAGGCGAAAGCAGAGCAGGCGAAAAACCTCAAGACACTCAACGAACAGTTCCTGGCGGAGAATGCCAAACGGGAAGGGGTTACCGTTACTGCGTCTGGACTACAATACGAAATTCTGGAAGAGGGCGAAGGTGAAAAACCCTCAGCGACATCGGTGGTGCGTACCCACTACCACGGCACATTTATCAATGGCCAGGTGTTTGATAGCTCAGTGACCCGCAACCAACCGGCAGAGTTTGCATTGAATGAAGTCATTCCCGGCTGGACCGAGGCGTTACAAATGATGTCTGTTGGCAGTAAATGGCGTATCGCCGTACCAGCTAACATTGCCTATGGTGAGGCAGGCTCGCCACCGGTTATTCCAGGCAACAGTGCGCTGGTATTTGAAATAAGCTTGCTGGATATTGTGGAATAGTTGCAAGCCGGGCATTTCCTATCTACATTTTCTGATACAACTTCTGATACAACGGTGATAAGTCCCCTGATGGATGGCTTATCACCGCCCCCTATCAGCCCAATATTAGCCCAATATAAAGAGAAACGGAGATTCCCATGCCC
Source organism: Oleiphilaceae bacterium (assembly GCA_041636295.1). GTDB lineage: Bacteria > Pseudomonadota > Gammaproteobacteria > Pseudomonadales > Oleiphilaceae > Alkalimarinus. The sequence continues at coordinate 4,976 of JBFKTM010000121.1, read as the reverse complement.
AGATTCAAGCTCGCTATCGCTGCATTACTGTTACTCATTACACCCTCTGCCTTTGCCGAACAACCGCTTACCAGTAGCCTGATTCAGCAGTGGTTGAACTCCATTGACAGCATTCAACAGTGGGCAGAGCAGCAAGAGGGGCTGGATGATAATATGTCAGACCTGCCAAGCGATGAAGCATTTTCGGTGGAAAGTATGATCGCCCAGCTCAAAGGCGCCAACCTATACGGTGAAGCGAAGAGTATCATGCGGGACAACGGCTTTGACTCACCAGAGCAGTGGGCCGATATTCAGATGCGCATCGTCAAGGCCATGGTGGCGCTGGAGATGGAAAAAGAGAATGTAAATATCGATATACAGGCGCAAATCGACCAGATTAACAGTAACCCGTCGATTCCCGATGATCAGAAAGAGATGATGATCAACATGATGCAGTCATCGATGAAAATGATGGAATCCATGTCCAACGCCTCAGAGGCAGACAAGTCAGCCATCAAACCCTATCTTTCGCAAATAAAGCAAAAACTAGAGTCCGACGAAATGGGACTGTAGCAGCGAATAAAGAGATCTCCACTAGGGGCAGCCCCTTGATCGATTTGATTTAACAACGGCTAAAAACCAGTATCAGATTATTGGCCGGCATCTGATAGCGTTGGCTAAGCCCCAGGCCAAATGGGGCCAGTCTCGCCTCAACCCAGCTGATATCTTTAATACCGCTTGCCGGGTCACGGGCTTTCAACCACTGATCAAACTGACGGTTGCCCTCCCCGGTATACTGCCCACCTTCATTGAAGGGGCCGTAAATACAGAACACGCCCTGCGGAGCTAATACCTTCGCGCCCCCGACTAGCAGCGCTTCGGCAATGTCTGCCCCGACAAAGTGAATCGTATTCGCGGTAAAGACGGCTTCATAGGTGGTGGTAATGGGCCATTCAGCATCGGTGGCATCCAGCTCGATCGGTTCACAGAGATTGCTCAGCCCAGCCTCATGACACCAGGCCTGTATACCCGGCAGGCACGCTTTGACATCACTCGGTTGCCAACTTAAATGGGGCAGTGCTTGAGACATATACACGGCGTGTTGTCCGGTGCCACTCCCTAGTTCCAGTACCGAGCGCGTTTCACGCAACACCTCAGTCAGCACCTCCGCAATGGGCTGTTGATTTCGCAAGCAGGATTCTGCAATCGGTTTCATCTATCGATCCTTCATGTGGCTGCTAATCTTAACTGGCGCGTCGGTTGATTTTACCCTTTATTATCCCTAAGATCGCAACCACTAAATGGATCGACCCTTAACCGCAATGCCTATTGAGACCTTCACTATGACAGAAAGCCAGCTGATAGAACAACTTGAAAACAACCCTGAAAGCATCGAGTTTGATCAGGTCATTGCTGTCATTGCAGAGCGTTACGACTATACACCCACCCGCTTTACCAATGGTGAGGGAGAGGGTATGGCGATCAACGAAGCCGGCACTAACGAAGGCTCATGCAAACTGTTTTCATTTGGCCTGATCAACCAGCTGTCTGAGGCGGAAATGCTGGCCTGCTTTGGTAAATACTATCGCGAAGATGTGCTGCAGCACCCGGAAGGCAGCGACCACGCCAATATTAGAAACTTTATGAAATCCGGCTGGGATGGAATTAAATTCGACCAGCCTGCACTTACGGAAAAAGCATAACCGTCGACTGTCACCTAAAGTCTGTGGACTCGTTATATGTTTGATAAAGAAGATCTGATCAAGCTCGCCAAAATGAAGATGCCCTTCGGTAAATACCAGGGGCGGGTGCTTATCGACCTGCCGGAAGAGTACCTGTTGTGGTTTTCGAAAAAAAGGCTTTCCGGAAGGGCAGTTGGGCCATTTGCTCAAGCTCTCACTGGAAGTTCATATTCATGGCTTGACCCACATTATCAAGCCATTGAAGAAGTTTACGCTCGATTAGCCTTTGGTTCTGTTTCTAACCACTCTCGTTGAAGTTATACTTTGCGCCAATTTGAGGCATTCCGGTTTCGCCCAACTTCTTGGTGCTCCTCCGACGTTTCTTTTTGCCTCATACAATCCTTTATACCCTTCGCAACAAACATAGGTGATGCATGTCCGTACATGAGATAAAACACCCACTGATCCAGCATAAACTAGGCCTGATGCGAGAAGCCGACATCAGCACCAAACGCTTTAGAGAGCTCGCCACGGAAGTGGGCTGCCTGCTGACTTATGAAGCGACAAAGGACCTGGAGCTGGAATCAAAGACCATAGAGAGCTGGGCTGGCCCCATTGAAGTACAGCAGATTCAGGGTAAAAAAATCACCGTGGTGCCGATACTCCGTGCCGGGCTTGGCATGATGGATGGCGTATTACAGCTGGTGCCCAGCGCAAAAGTCAGTGTTGTCGGTCTTTACCGTGACGAAGAGACGCTTGAGCCCGTGCCCTACTTTGAAAAACTGGTGGGCAAGATCGAAGACCGAATCTCGCTGGTCATTGACCCGATGCTGGCCACCGGCGGCTCCATGGTCGCCACTATCGAGATGCTAAAAAAAGCGGGTTGCGAGCAGATCAAAGTACTGGTGCTAGTCGCCGCACCGGAAGGTATTGAACGGGTCACTGCGGCCTTCCCTGACATTGATATCTACGCGGCTTCGGTTGACCGTTGCCTCAATGAGAATGGCTATATTTTGCCTGGCCTGGGTGATGCCGGTGACAAGATCTTCGGCACCAAATAAGGAATAAAGCATGAATTCAACTCAAACAAACTCAAGCAGTATTCCGGCTTGGCAGAACGCACTGGCCGGCTCACAGATACTGCTGGTCGCGTTTGGCGCACTGGTACTAGTACCGTTGATTACCGGACTGGACCCCAGTGTCGCACTATTTACCGCCGGGATGGGCACCTTGCTGTTTCAACTGGTGACCAAACGAACCGTCCCTATCTTCCTGGCGTCATCTTTCGCCTTTATCGCTCCGATTATCTATGGTACGCAGACCTGGGGACTACCGGCCACCATGGGTGGGCTGGTTGCGGCGGGCGTGCTCTATATGTTGATGAGTGTGGCGATCCGAATCTATGGCACCGGTTTTCTGGATCGGTTGCTCCCCCCGATTGTGATCGGCCCGGTCATCATGGTGATTGGTCTGGGGTTAGCCCCCGTTGCCGTCAACATGGCGATGGGTAAAACGGGTGATGGTTCCGCTGAATTAATGCCCTACAGCACCGCCATTATGGTGTCATTAACCAGCCTGGTCGTCACCCTGATTGTTGCTATCAAAGGCCACGGTATTTTCAGACTGTTACCCATTCTTTCGGGCATTCTCACCGGGTATGTACTGTCACTGTTTTTAGGGCTGGTCAGCTTTGCACCACTGGATAACGCGGCCTGGTTTGCGATCCCTAACTTCATCACGCCGGAATGGAACTGGCAGGCGATCCTGTTTATGATCCCAGTCGCCATCGCCCCTGCGATTGAGCATGTCGGCGATATTCTCGCCATCGGCACGGTAACCGGTAAAGACTATTTCAAAAAGCCGGGTCTACAGAACACGCTACTCGGTGATGGTATCGCAACAGGAGCCGCCGCCATGGTCGGCGGCCCACCGAACACCACCTATTCAGAGGTGACCGGGGCGGTTATTCTCACCAAGAACTACAACCCTGTCGTGATGACCTGGGCCGCAGTGTTTGCAATTTTACTCGCCTTCGTCGGTAAGTTTGGGGCCCTGTTACAAACCGTCCCAACCCCGGTAATGGGTGGCATTCTGATCTTGCTTTTTGGTTCCATCGCGGTTATTGGATTGAATACGCTGATAAAGTCGGAAGTCGACCTCACCGAACCACGCAATCTCAGTATTGTCTCGCTGGTATTGGTCTTCGGGATTGGTGGAATGGCACTCGGCAGCGGCGAAATGATGCTGAAAGGCGTCAGTCTATGCGCGATTGCAGCTATCGTCTTGAACCTATTGCTGCCTTATCCTAAAAAGGAGCAATCTCTGGTAGAAAGCCTGGACTAGGCCGCAATACTAACCTCTATGGCTGCCAGCGCTACTCAGTCGTTTGCCGCCATAGAGGTATTCAATACTTCGATACTTCGATACTTCGATACTTAGATACTTAGATACTTAGATACTTCGATCACTATTTACCCAAACGATAGTCTGTTATCCGTACTAAAGATACTCACTTAAAATATCATCATAAAGCGTTTTTCCTATTTTACCGGGTTCCGCCTTTACCTTATCTAACCCCTTTTGCAAACTGCCCGTTACCGCATCATCTACATCGGAACTAAAGGCAAAGTACAACTCACCTTCCTTGAGGGTATGCACCACGACAAAGTCCGCATTAGTCAATCCATTGGTCTTGATAAACCACCGCGCGACATTCTCTTCGTAAGCCCATAACTGTATCCGCCCGGCATCCAATTTTTTTGCCAGGGAGTCCGCATTGGAGGCCTGCTGAATATTCTCGGCGGGCATCCCCAGATCCGTTATCAACTGCTCACCCACATCATCGCGAATGACACCAATGCTGTAATTTTTCAGGTCATCGGGTGCAGAAATGGTGATGGCACTGCTTTTCTTTGCTAAAACCACAATACGTGTTTTGGCAATAGGACCTACCCATTTGAATTTGTCCTCTCGCTCTTCCGTACGGGTCGTTGAAAAAAGCGCCACATTCGGCCCATCCAACGCTTTCCGGTACGCTCTGGCCCAGGGCTGTAACTTTATTTCGTCCCGCGTTATCGGTGCATCCATTTTATGAGACGCTGCAATCAATAAATCTACGGCGATCCCTCGTAGCGTCCCCCCATCTCTAAAATTATAGGGAGGATAAGCCTCAGTCAGCAGTTCAATACCTTTTAAACCCTGTGCATTCACACTCCCGATGCCAATCGTCAGCATCAGTATCGTTGATATAACTTTCCAAGCTCGAATCCACAACATGACGAATTCCTCACTTATTTGCTCGAAGAGCATTCAGAT
>JBFKTM010000120.1:0-7551 GCA_041636295.1 Oleiphilaceae bacterium | reverse complement strand
TTTTCGTAATTAATGTTCACTTTGTAAGGGTTTGTGTTCGATATTGAACTTCCAGTTACTAGTAAATCTTGCTTGATGGAATATGCACAATGGTACAACTGTTAGCTGATTTGACTGTGTTGACCAAGGTGACCGTCAATCTCGCCAATTTATAGCATGCGCCACTTTGTGTACCTTTTAACCGTGTTTTAACAATAAAAATAAAACTTATCAAAAGATAAGAATAAAAATTGTAGGAAGGTAAGTAGCACATCTCTTGATTAAGCTATCATCTGTTAGCTGAATGTCAGGCGTGTCTGCAGGATTGGAATTCAATATGGATATAAGAGAAAGAGGCACACTATGGTCGCACATTCGAATCGGGTCAGACATCTCTGTCTGGGCCTGACACTAACCGTATTTAGCGCAATTACCCATGCTGAATTGAAGCCACTGGTTGAGACTGAACTGAGGGATATTACCGGTCAGTCTGCCTTGCAGTTCTCAGCTACCGACATTAGCTATGAGTTGAACCACCTGGTGGGGGTCGAGTTCAGCAAAAACGATGGTATTGGCTTTACCCGCACAGAACAGCGCTCCGTAACCGAACAAGTCGATGCCACGGTCTATCGTATGCAAATTAACGGCGATGGGGAGTTTCACGCGTTTGCTGAAGAGCTGACGTTGGGGGATTACGGCGGTCGTAATAACTCTATTTACAAAGATGCTAATGGTCAGGGGGTACCGGATATTGCCCTGCGTAATTTTGGCTTTGGCAAGTCCGCCGATAATCCATTCTACGTTGAAGACCCCTATATCGAAATACAGAAGCAAAATCATGCTGATGGTACTCAGACGTTCCGGGGAATGCGGATCGGATTTGGTAAGGTGGAAGGGGCTTCGCCGATCACCATTGATTCGATCTCCGGTTACATTAATGCATTGAGCGTGTTGCCCGATACCGGTGGACTCATCCGCTCACGTATCTATGGCAGCGGCACGAAAGATACTTTCGTTAATATGATCGGTGAGATTCCGGATGGTACAGGCAACTATGCCCAGACACCGGAAGCGGGTAGCTGGGTCTGTAATGGCCTGAATTGTGGTATTACGCCCAATAACACCAGCCTCACCGGGAATGCGGCGCTGGGCCAAAGCCTCGGCGGCAAAGAGCTTAACCTGGAACATGTTGAGAGTCTGGATTTCCACAATGTGAAGAACTTCTACATATCATTGACGCAGGGTGGTGGTAACTCGTTTGTTAATTCGGACAACACGGTGAATGGTGCCTTGTGGTCGCAGCATCTAGCCGGCGTTATTCCAACGGATCGACCCGATTTACCCGGCTGGAATCTGGTGATTCCATTCAATGACCTGAACAACACCACCGATGGCTATATGGAGGCCCACACGAATATCGGTGCGTCTCTCGGCCAGATTCTATTTGGAACCGGCGATAACAATCCTCGGCAACAGTATCAGCCGCTATTCTAAGGAGGGAGCGATAATGAAAAAGTTAACAGAGAGCATTCTACTGATAACGGCTCTGACCCTAACCAGCGGAAAGGGGATGGCGCTGGAAGCGTTGTCGGACGCCGAACTGAGTGATGTGAGTGGCCAGTCCACCTACAACTTCTTGTTTGATAACATTAAATTCGAAGGCCGTGCAATCGATGGAGTTGCCGAAGCGGGGAGCTACAACACCATTGGTGCTGATGGTTCCGGCTTGCGTCGTCAAAACTACCGGTTTGTTGCCGACCATATTGGAACGGCTGCCTCGCCGCTGACCACCAGCCTGCTAACCACCGATGCCTCGGTGAACAGTATTTCGGAAGGGGAGGTAACCCGTAATGGTACCAACCTTGGCGAGCAGGGGTTTTTACATATCGGTCTGCCGGAATTGGCCGCCTGGAAAAATGTGGATATTCAATATGATGCGGTTTATCTCAATCCTTCGGAAAACGACCCCAATAATCGGAATATTGCGGCGGGCGGAACGCCTTCTGAGCATCTGGATTTTGGCAAAGTCACCATAGATAACCTTGCAGTGGCGGGCAGTATCGATATTGGCGGTATTCCCGAGGGTTATAAAATCGAGAGTGTCATTGTTGATGATGGTAGCCGGGGAGCGGGCTCGCGCCAGGGATTCTTACTTAATGTTGATATTGATGAACTCTCTATTGATCAGTGGTTATTCGAAAGCGAGCAGGCCGACGGCGTTTTTGATGCCGAGCGGGATATGGTGTTGAAAGACTTTCGGCTCACCAATCTTCATCTGAAATCGGCCACCATCGAAACTACCGAGCAGGGTTACCGCATTGCCTATAGCAACCCGCAGGCCTTTACCCAGGATGAAGGGCTGTTGATCAAATCCGGTGGTGGTTTTCCCGATGTTAATCACGCGGCCTATGATGCTAATTTTCCCAAGGCCAACCTAACCCTATCCACTCAGCTGCCTCATGGCCAGATGAGTGAATCACGGATTCGGGGGATGACCATCGACCACCTCATCTTCAATGTACGAAACTAATCAAGCGGCGAATTAACCGTGGGAGAAACAGTAATGAAACGAGTTAACGTAGCCTATATGGTTGGGAGTTTGGCGGTTACGGCGCTAACCACCACCGTTCAGGCGGAGATGGTTGATCTGGCGGAAGGTGAGCTGGCGACGATTGCCGGGCAGAGTGGTATTTCTATAGAAATACCCCATTTACGAATCAACGCCCATGAAAGTGGCAGTGTTGATAACCCCAATACCGATGCCGATGAGAGTGATGGCCGTCGCACCAAAGGTTTTAAGCTGGATTATGTCACCAAAGAGCATGGCGGTGGGGGGGAAACCCACTACTTTGTGGAAGAGATGTCGCTGGCAGTGGATATCACCGGAGCGCTGACGGTTGATGTCGAGGGGGATGGCAAGATGGTGATCGGTTTACCAGAACAGATCAATTTTGTTGGTGATGGCTATAGTGCCAAAGGTATCTATCTCAACCACGACGGCAATATTGCCAGTGGTGGTAAGATGCTGAATGAAATCAGCATCCAGGGTAACTTTAATACCGGCGGTACGGTTTCCATTTGGGGAAATTAAGGCCAGATAAGGTGGTATTGAGTGAGGTGAGTTAAGTGCCTTTGGGCTTCGCTCACTCAATGCCGATAGTTAAGCTAATAGTTACGATAAAAGCTACGCTAATAATTCCGATAAAAGCTACGTTAGAAATCTTCCCAAAACTCCTTAAGGGCGCTCTGTAACTGCTTATTCTCGTAGTGTTGTTCGATACCACGGCGGGCTGCCAACCTGCGTTTCGCTTTATCCTTCTCCTTCATCTTTGACTCTTGCTTATTCAAATCCATAAAGATATCCGCCAGATCCACTTGAACAGTTTCTTTTGCAGTATTGTTGTAGTGTTGCATGTGCTGTCCTCCTGAAGGGTATTCAACAATAGTCCATAAACAGTAAAAGTACTGGGCTAACGCTAAAGCGCTTCTGTGACGTTACCGTGACATATTTTTTAATATGACATGAATAGCTCTTGCTTCAGTTTCAACCGTAATTTGTTGGCAGCGATTTTTAACCCCACCCTGTGCCCAAACAATTATGTAGCCTTGATGTAAGGAGGAACGACTGGAATCAAGGTTTTTCCACCGGAGTGGAGTACGTAACAAGATTCTCAAGTACGCAAAACCCACTGGTAACAAACCTTGATTTCACTACGCTTCATCAAGGCTACAATTAATGGGAGGGGGCCAACGCTATGGCAAGATATTGCGAATGCAATAACCATTCGACTCAGAAATCCCTACGATGAGTCGCATGGTGCTTATCCATAAGTGACCGCCTTCCTGTGGATTATTCGTAATAAGGTGCTGGACGTCCTCCACAATGGTATTGGTAGAGCCTTGGGAGTGATGAGGCCGGGGGTGTCTCACCATTGCCTTGTTGTGGTGGGGTATCCTTCAGCACGGGTTGATAGGGATTGCTGACTCGACCCTGGCCATTAAGAAACGCCTCCATACCAAACAGATAATGTTGATTGAGCAGGTGCCCCCAGGCATCCAGCCCCTGTTTTTCATAGGTGGCGCCGTCTATACGAATAACCGACGGTTCTGTTTTCCGTAGTGGTGACAACACCCCCAGTCGCGCCACCAGATCGAACTGATTGGCAAAATTTTCAATGTAAGGCAGCCCAATACGTTCACCCTGTTCATTGGTGGTATGGGTGATGTAGGTCATCTTATCGGCGCAGTTGGCAAAGGTGTAGACTTCCAGCTTCTTCACGGCGCTGATAAGGTAGTCGTCCACTTCATCCTCAGTCATCGCCAGCACCTTCTCGTTACAGAGAATGCTTAACGCCAGTTCATCAATCAACTCCAACGCCAGCTCTGACTTGCCATCGGGGAACTCCCGCAACGTTTTGATATGGCAGAGGCACTGTTGTAGCGCCCGCAATACGTTGGCGGCGATAATGGTTCCCTGAGAGTGGCACAGAACGACGACCTTGTCCCGTTGTGGGTCTTTAAGTGCTTCCAGTATCGCGATGGTGGCTTTGATGGCCGGTTCGGTCATGGATTGTGGTTTATCCAGACTCGGATTAGTCTTGAACTCCTTGCCAACGGCACACTGCAGCAAGTCAAGCAGGAGCGAATTGGTTTCGTTGTGAATAACTGTCACCGGACGCTGAAATAACTGGCTGATCAGGTTGGAATTGATTTCGGCAACCGCCTCATTGGTGGCGACACCGTTAATAAAAAACCAGTGCTCGCGATCAAAAGAGGTGACGTTGTCATAAGGATCGGCTTGTTGAAAATAGTTGCTGGGACGCCAGAAAATATTTTGAATAACGGGCGGCAGCAGGGTTCTGGCCCAGGGGCCCGGGGCGTGTGACTGAGCGGGGACTGATAGATCCACCAGATAGTCCAGTGACCTGACAGGTCGCCACGGGTCGAGAATGGTGTACTCTGAGTCCGCCCGGTGAGGTGGCAGCCAATTCCGCACAGGGCCGAAAACCGACTGAATATACAGGGGCGGAAAGAACTTCAAGGCCTCGACGACCACTTGTAACAGCTGTTCGTAGTCATTGGGCGGCTCGGGTTTGGTGACGTCTAGGGTTGAATCGATGATTTCTGAGATCTTCGGATCTAGGGATTGATTGGGTACGGCATTTACAGTGTCGACTGACATGGGATAGCTCCTTGCTAATTGGATCCTTTCGCCTCCTTCGTGAAGGCGGCGGGGTCAGTAGTTACATCATGTGAATACTACTTCTGAATACTACATCTGAATACTACATCTTAATACTACAGCTGTTAGCTTAGTCCTAATTCTGGATATTTCTAGCGTGTTTTTGAGTGTGGCGATGGCGTCATTGGGTAATCAAAACCGTCGCTCATCGGGCTTGCGTCGTCGCTTATCAAAAAATGACGGCTCCCAGTGTCTCATGGCGACGATCAGGCTGGTGCCGAATCGTTCATCGGTTGTAAGGTTTTCGTCCAGCAGCGCCTGGTCGTTAAAGTCGTCAATCAGGCGTTGCATTTTTTGCTGCAGTAAGTTGTTTGCATGACGTGACAGCATACCGCTTACAAAGAGACGTTTTTCACCGGGTTTATTGAAGCGACTCCGCAGGAATTCATTTTGTACCTGCTTTTCAAAGTACTGCTGAATGGGGCCGCCCTTTATCCAGCTGAAGCTTCGGTCCACGATCAACTTGATTCGGTTATTGGGCTGCAGTTCGATCAACTTGAGGCTATCGAGGCGGGCCAGGTATTGAATCAACTCGGGGGTAGTGAACTGGTAGGTTGCCAGTATCTTTTCGAAGCTCCAGCGGTTCAGTACGCTATTGGCGATGATAAACAGCGCCTCATCGGCGACCAACTGTTGCTCCTGCTCGGTGGTCAAAGTTTTAAGTTGCTGCTGTTGTTTTTTCACTTCAGCCAACAGGTCAGTGATCTCCATCCCCAGCATGTCGCAGATGCAATCGATGCGTTTCAGCGAAAAATGCCCATCGGAAAACAGGCGCTTAATACTGGCCTCACTCAACTGTAATGCCTCGGCTACGTCTTTATAGCTTTTACCCTGCTCTTTGAGTGCTTGTTTCAGTGCTTTTACGATGGCGGTAGTTTGTGCCATATCGGCTCCTGCCTTACTGGGTTGCAATAAATAATACCTTTGGCGGTAGATATTGCGACATTTAGCAATAAGGTTTCAACAGGTAATTCCATGTTGGACTATTGTTCGGACAATCGTCCGGCTAATAGGAGTTAGCATGAACACACTAATCATCGTAGCGTTAATCGGCATGGTGATGTTACTGGTTGAACAGATCAAGCCCGGAATCACGCTGGATGCGGTAAAAGGGTGGTGGCCACGGGTGCTGCTGTGTAACGCGTTTCAGGCGAGCAGTGTATTTATTGCTGCCGCAACCTGGGATCGCTGGCTGCCGGAGTACCGACTGTTCGACAACCAACAGCTGCCCCACTGGTTAGGCGCGTTGTATGGCTATCTGGCGATCACCTTTGTTTATTACTGGTGGCATCGCGCCAGACATCGGGTGCCTTTTTTGTGGCGTTGGCTGCATCAGCTACACCACAGTCCGCAACGGTTGGAAGTGGTCACCAGTTTCTATAAACACCCACTGGAGATTCTCAGCAACAGCCTGTTGTCTTCACTGGTGCTCTATTTTCTATGTGGTCTGTCGCCTGCTGCGGTTTCCCTGGCGGTGGTGCTGATGGGCGTTGCCGAGTTTTTCTATCACTGGAATATCAATACGCCACACTGGCTCGGTTATTTAATTCAGCGCCCTGAAAGTCATCGGGCGCACCATGAGTACGGTATTCACCAACGGAATTTTTCTGACCTGCCATTGTGGGACATGTTGTTCGGCACCTTTTATAACCCCCGTTCAAAACCATTACGTTGCGGTTTTAGTCAGCAGAATGAGCAGCGGGTGTGGGCAATGTTGGCGGGAAAGCGACTGACATCACGGGCCGGTCGTTCTTACCCAGGGAGGTCGGTATGAATATTAAGTCGATGGCGGTAACCGGATTTTTAGTCGGCCTAGGCTCATTGCAGATGCTAGGTGATCTGACTGGATGGGGGGTATTAAAGGCGGTAGCCCTAGCCACTCATGCCTCACCCGCCCCTAAAGTCTTTACCGCCCAAGAGGGCTTCGAGACCTTTTCATCAACCTTTTACCTTGATTGGATTGAGGCCGATGGAGAAACCGCCTCACTACAGCTGACCCCGACCAGTTATCGCGATATTCGCGGCCCCTACAATCGCCGCAATGCCTATGGCGCGGCTATCTCCTACGGTCCGGTGCTGAACCAGAATCCACTCACCCGGCCGATGTTTGAGAGTGCGGTGAAATTTACATTTTGTACGGATCGTTCGTTGCTGCAAGAGCTGCCGTTACCGACACCCCTGCCGAGTCAGTGGGTGGTGAGAATCGTACCCCGCGACAGCGCCATGGTGGACACCAAATGGCAGCTGTTATACCCCATTGAGTGTGAATCATAAGGAGCGTAGCAATGAAGGGTTTTTTCTGGACTGGCGGGCAATATAGCCTTTATCGC
>JBFKTM010000119.1:0-7553 GCA_041636295.1 Oleiphilaceae bacterium | reverse complement strand
TAAATTGTTTCGGGTTTCGCTGGCGATAGTCACGCTACTGTTAATGACTTCGGCGACTTCTTGCTGTTTGCTAATGACCGAGTTGGATATTTCAGTAATTTTGGTTATTTCCCGCTGAATCTCTTCTGCCGATTCGTTGGAGGTATTGGCCAGCTGGCGAACCTCGTCAGCAACTACCGCAAACCCTCGCCCATGTTCACCGGCACGGGCGGCTTCGATGGCGGCGTTCAGTGCCAGCAAGTTGGTTTGGTCGGCAATGGCTTTGATTGACTCTAGCAGTTTGCTGATGGTCTTGTTACTTTCATCCAGGCTTTCAAGTAGCGTGGTGAACTCTGAAATATCTCGCGATGACGCCTCAATATTATTAGATAGCTGCTTCATGTCATTATGGCACTGTTCGGTCATATTAACTGTTCGTTTCGCAGCCTCTTCTGCCTCTTCCGCGCCATGCTGGAGGTGTTGGGTTTGTTCAATAAACGCTTCTACACTGCGATAGCTCTCTTCTAACTCACTGATGCGTCGATTAGAAGACTTGTGCACACGCTGTGCGTTGTCAACGATGCTTTGTGCCGATGCTAGAGGATTGTCAGTTAACAGTTGATCCAAGGTTGATGCCTTGCGTTCCAGTTCACTCAGTTCATTTTTATCAATTGCAACTTCGTTTTGTTTGAGTGAGTTATTACCAAATCCAAACATAATGGTACCTGTTATTCATTGTTCGTATTGTCAAATGTAGCGCCGACGGCGGCGTAGGTTGATACGGCGTAGGGCACGACATATGTAAGTAACATTCTTATCATTCGTGGTGTGTCAACATCGCCCGCAATTAGTGCATCCCCATGATTAATAGCAATGAGAATGGTACCAACGATGATGGAAACCTTTAACGCTCTTTTTCTTATCGGCAGAGACCATGCCGTCTTGAGCCAAATTCTAGATATCATTACAGACCCGATATGCTCATTATCCTTTTTCTACAAACGAACGGTTCGAGAGACCGCTAGGGGGTGTAGTCAAAAACAAGCACGTACAGAACCTGAGTGATGCGCTCACGATTTTAATCGTCCTTGTAAAGTTTAGACCGTGATTCTGAAAAAGCCTGAAAAAGTTGTAAAAAAAACGTTGTAATTCTATGTTGCTGTTGGAGAAAGTTGGTAAAAACTGAGGAACCCTACCCGCGTAATTGGCTGGTAAGGCACTCTCATCAATACAATATCATCAGTACTGAGGCAGCGGTTAACGCTCCCATGGTGTAATTGAAGCGAGTTCTAGCTTGCTTGGACGTTAGCTTCTGTCCGATTATTTTGCCAAACAACGTCCAAAAAGGCAGCGTATTGAACATGATTACGGAGTAAGTGGCAATAATGAGCGCTGCAGATAAACCATACTCCTCCCCCGGTTTGGCAAAGGTTGATATGGCGGTGATACACATCATCCAGGCTTTGGGGTTAACAAACTGAAAACTGGCGGCTTGCCAGGTCGTCAGAGGTTTGCTTTCTTGATGGACATTTGTGGAAAAACGACCGGCATTGGCAATTTTCCATGCTAAAAAAAACAGATAACCCGAACCGGCTATTTTGAGCAGTGTATGAGCCAGAGGCCACTGCTCGAACAGGGAGCCCAGACCGGCTGCGATGGCCGCCAGCAATAAGGCAAAGCCTGTCACAATACCCACCATATGTGGAATGGTTCGAATAAACCCATAGGTTGCGCCCGATGCTGTCAGCATTAGGTTGTTGGGGCCTGGTGTGCCGGCAGTCGATAGGGCAAAAAGCGCTAACGCCAGCAGGTAGGGAAGTTCCTCGCTCATTGGTAAGTCTCCTTGACGTTGGGTTATATTGTATCGATACAATATGTATTAAGTTTATGATTGTATCGGTAAAATGTTATAGTTGTTATTTGGATATGGTGTCAATTAAAATATTGTCATGGTGACAAAGTGGGTTGACCGTTAATATCTGCTTGGCATTTAATGAGTAACTAGTTCGCATCCAGGAATGACTATTTTTGGCGTAGGTCGGGTTTTAACCCGACAATGATTATCGTTAAGATGCTGATTTGTCGGGTTATCAAAAGTAGGCGCTTTAAACGAAACCCGACCTACAACGGAACATATTTCAAATGTTCGGTATTTCAGGATAAGAACTAACTAACCAGTGACTGTGGGGTGAAAAGTTTGAGTGAGTGGATTCCGGATCTGAGTACGATTAATGGCCCACGATACCGCGCGCTGGCGACGGCTATCGGTAATGCGATAGAGCAGGGGGAGCTACATGCCGATGAGCGGCTGCCGACCCATCGCTCCTTGGCCGACGCACTGAACGTAACCGTAGGTACGGTCACTCGAGGTTATACCGAAGCTGAAGATCGGGGGCTGGTCTATGCCGTAGTTGGTCGGGGAACCTTCGTGCGTGGCAAGGATGAGCCCGGTATGTTACAGATTCCCGATCAGGATGAGACGGTCATTGATCTGAGTTTGAACCTGCCGGTTAGGCTGGACAAGGCGGACGACCTCGCTTTGGTCATGCGAGATATTGCTAAACGCCCTGGCGATATGAATAAACTGCTTTGTTACCAGCCGGACGTGGGGCTCAGGGAGCATCGAGAGGTCTTGGCGGGTTGGCTCTCTTCGCCTGCTTGGCCAGTCGACAGTGAACAGCTGGTTATTACCCATGGCGCGCAACATGGTATCTTGGTGAGTCTGATGGCGCTG
Organism: Oleiphilaceae bacterium; assembly: GCA_041636295.1. Taxonomy (GTDB): domain Bacteria; phylum Pseudomonadota; class Gammaproteobacteria; order Pseudomonadales; family Oleiphilaceae; genus Alkalimarinus. Next base: position 4,840 of record JBFKTM010000119.1, on the reverse strand, counting down.
ACGCGTCCGGGCGACTGCATTCTCGCAGAAGGATTAACCTACCCGGGATTAACCGCTATTACGCATCAATTGAAGGTGGAAACTCAAGGTATTGCGCTCGATCATGAGGGCATTATCCCCGAGGCTCTGGAAAGCGCATGTCGGCGCTATCGTCCCAAGCTGCTGTATTGTACCCCTACATTGCAAAATCCGACGACGGCGATTATGTCTGCCACGAGACGAGCCGACATTATTCGTATCTGTCAGCAGTATAACGTGCTGATACTGGAAGATGATGTTAATGGGCCGCTAGCCGAGGAGGCACCGTTGCCATTGGTAGCCATGGCACCCGAGCAGGTGGTTTATATCGGTAGTTTATCGAAGTCCCTGGCGGCAGGATTACGAATTGGTGCGCTGGTAACACCTGCCGGATTGCGAGATCGTATTGCGGCGTCGGTGCGGGCCAGTTGCTGGATGGTCAGTCCGGTAGTGGCGGAGATTGCCTGTGAATGGATTCGAAGCCACCGGGCCCATCTCCAGATCCAACGACAGAAAGACGAAATGCGACAGCGACAACAGTTGGCCAGAGAGAAGTTTGCAGCTTATGATGCGGTTATTACACCGCTCGGATTTCACGTCTGGTTAACGTTGCCTGAGCCTTGGCGAGCCAGCCAGTTTGTCAAAGAAGCGGAATATCGGGGCGTTTTGATAAAAGGGGCGGGCACGTTTGCGGTTGGCCGCTTCGAGGCACCCCATGGTGTGCGAATATCCATTAGTAGTGCTCGGGATATTACCCAAATGGGGCAAGGGCTCGATATTCTGGTTGAAATGTTGAGGGCTGGGCCGGAGCCAACATTATCCGTATTTTAAGATCGATGCAGGCGTCGGTAAGCTGCGCAAAAGTCCGCGCCTGCAAATGATTGGTTAACGACCCCTTTTCCGTTTTATCGGGCAGGTATTGATACCCAGCAGGCTATACAAAGGGCAGTTGCCAATAATCCCTGTCACTAAGGGAATAAGGCCAATCCAGCCCCAGGGTGTTTGTGGGCCTACAAAAACCAGCCCTAGTAAGGCGGCACCTACAACGACCCGAATGGTTCTATCTACTTGTCCTGCATTGCTTTTCATCTGTGTGATCCTCTGCATTAAGTGTGTTTGCCCCTACTGAACTGGGCGACGCTTTATTGCGTTATCCTCACTCAAGCAGCCTGAAGGCTCAGTGATAAAGTCACAGGTTCGATGAGAATTTAGTCAATGCCTCGATATCAATCTGTTCAATCTGGCCTCTAGCGAGTTTTATCCAGCCCTGCTTCTCAAAAGTCTTTAATAAGCGGCTGATCACCTCGCGGGAGCTGCCCAACTCTGATGCCAGTTGTTGGTGGGTCGCGGTGATTTGGCCGGTGTTATTCGCCATTTTAATTAGGTATTGTGCCAGGCGAACATCAAGCCGCCCCAATGCTACTTCTTCAAATAAGGTGATTAACCCCGAGAGCCTCTGGGCATAGGTATCGAATACAAATTGCCTGAACGCGGGGTCTGAATTGATCGCATCGTCGAATACTGCTTTGGGTAGCGCCACGGCGGTTGTTTCGACCTCGGTGATGCCTTCCGCTGGATAGGCATTGTGACCTAGCAGGCATGCCGTGGTTAAGACGCAGGTGCTGCCTTCTTGTACTCGATAGAGGACAATCTCACGACCGTTTTCGGCCCTCGCCAAAACCTTTACACAACCCTCAATAACAATCAGATAGTTTTGACAGTTATCGCCTTGTCGAAACACGACTTGGCCGGCTGGGATGGTCAACTTTTGTCCTTGATTAAAAATTTTCTGTAGTGGCGGTGAACTAAAGTTGATGCTGTTGGGTGCTGTTACTTGATTATTCATAAGTGATTTAAGGTTATAAGCATATGCTAAGAAGGAATAAATGGCAGTATATTACGTATGCAATAAGAATTAAACCTTAGGCCTCGTTGCTTTGTTCCCGATAGATTGACTATGATTAGAATAACTTTCTAGAATCCGCTTCTACTATGAAAAAACAACAAGACCGCAGCGAAGGTCGCCGTCGAGAGATTCTTATGGCGGCCTTGTCATGTTTCTGTGAGCATGGTATTCCCGGTGCAACCATTGACATGATAAAGGCGCGTTCCGGTGCTAGTGTCGGTAGCTTGTATCACCACTTCGGCAATAAAGAGAAGATCGCCGTAGCCTTATATACCGAGGGAATGAAAGACCATTATGCCCGACTGAGAGAGGCATTGGCTGGCGCTCGGTCTGCCGAGCAGGGTGTGAAAGTGATAGTGGCCACCTTTATCAACTGGATTGCAGATAATCCAGAGTGGGCGCGGTTTGTGTTCTACTCCCGCTCCCAGGTGGTGAAGATTGATCAAGACGACAAGGTAAAACAGGATAATCGTGAGCATTGGAGTATGTTGCGAGAGTGGTTTAAGCCATTAGTGGAGAGTAACGCTGTAAAGCGCTTACCCCCCGAGTGTTACAGCTCGATCATCGTAGGGCCGGCCCAAGACTATGCGCGTCGCTGGTTATCTGGTCGAGCGACCACCGATATTCGAGAGTATATTGACCTGTTTGCGGATGCCGCGTGGCAGGCATTGAAACCTGACCCCTGACCTGGACCCCACTATCTGGCAGCTGCATAGCGATTGCCCATGGTAATGCCACCCTCAACAAAATCCAGAAAGTGCTCTAGCAATTCGGCCTGATCATTGGGGGCAATATTGCCGAAAGCTGTGCGGCTCAATAGCTCGATTTCGGCCGGACCATGAATAAGATTGATAGAGCTGAAGGCCAGGTGAAGCTTTAGTTTTGCTCGCGGCATGTGGGGCATGGCTCGATGCAGTAGAGCCTCAATTCGGGCCATATCGATCTGAAAATGACGATTAAGCAACTGACTGATCTCTGCCGTGTTATCGGAGTGTAGGTGGGCTATAAATTTTAGCGCAGAGCGTCCCCAGTCGGGTTCGTTAAGTAACGACAGGTAAGGGGAGTAAGCAGCCTTAAGAATCTCTCTTACCGTTGGTCGCTCTAGGTGTTCCACACGGCTCATTAATCCATTAAAGATCGGATGAAGATAACGGGCAATGTGTTCGATAATCGCTTCAATAACCCCTAGCCGGTTACCAAAGTGGTAGTGGGCGGCGGCAGAGTTTTTGGCACCCGAAGCGGCACAAATCGTTCTCAGTGAAACCCCGTCAAGCCCCTTCTCTGCATAAAGCGTCATAGCGGTTAGTATGATTTGGGTTCGAGTAGCGTCACTTCGGTTGTTTTGCATATCAGCTGTTGCTCTAGCGGTGGATTAGGATGAACATTCTAAATTTCTTCTCTATGATTTGCTAACGGTACAAATGTACCGTAAGTGTTCTCTTGTAAAAGGAACCGTTCCTATAATGGCACATGGAGTTGTAAAGCATGAAGTCAACACTATCCAGATTAACCATCACGCTCTCTATTTTGGTTTTAGCCGCCTGTAAGGCGGCGTTAGACCCTGAATGGACTCTTTTTTATACTCAGGCTATGGGTAGTGAGACCCGTGTTGAGTGGTTGTCCAGTGTTGCGGTGGACAGTTATGGCAACGTACTGGTTGCGGGTGACACCATCCGAACCGGTGCCAATCGTCAGCAAAATGCGCTACTGGTCAAGCATGACACTAATGGCAGCCTGGAATGGGCTGCAGAGTACGATTTTGCCCAGGGGCAATACCGCAGCGATGACAATGTTACCGATATGGTTGTGGACTTAGACGGTAATACCTATTTGGTCGGGGTACAGTACATTGTTGAAGGTGAGGCACAACGTTATGGCTCGTTTTTGATGAAAGTTGACCGATGGGGGGATATTGAGTGGGCTAAATCAATCAGCGCGTTTGAAGACGCCCGGGATATTGAGCTAAAAAATGGCTTGCTCTATGTGACTGGGCATACCACACAGGTTTATGGCTTGGATGGCTCTCTGCGGTTGAAAATAGCGCATTCTGAAGCCAAGGCATGGGATATTGAAGTTGATGACCTGGGGAGTATCTATGTTGCCGGGTACGCTGCTGTGTCCAAGTTCAATTCTCAGGGGGGATTGGTGTGGCGTGTTGATCAGCCGGAAGGGCTAAGCCATCAGGCTTCGTTGGTTGTTGCAGCGGATGGCCGTGTGGTGACAGCTCATAACCAGTCAGATCAGAGCACACGCGTAGCGGCTATCTCGTCCCAGGGGCAGCCGTTGTGGAGCAAAGTTTACCAGCCTGCCCGACAGAGCAATGGATTACCGGGGCCGGCATTGATTAAAAAAGACGTGCGTGGCGACCTGGTGCTCTTGTCGTCAAACGTTGCCGGGCGACGCATGGTTAAACTGAGCGACACCGGACGCGAGCTATGGCAGACCTCCAACAGTAACGGTATCGTGCAGGACTTCACCATCGGCGATGATGGGGCTGTTTATGTGGTTGGTGGTGGCACCAATGAAAAGTTTGATAGAAACGGTAATTTTGTCGCGGAAGCAACGATGAATCATGGTGTAGAGAGCACCACAGGGTCGATTGCAAAAAGTGGTGACGATATTTATATCGGATACAGCGCACTGCGCAATGGCACTTATAACTTCTTCCTGGCGAAGTACATTGATCAGTAGGCTCGCAAGTAGCAAGTAGCAAGTAGCAAGTCGATATTGTTATTCCTTGGTGGGGTGGTAGTTCTGGTTACTGCCCCGCTTTGCCGATTTTGTTTTTGGGTAGGTGTGGTTCGTTTTATAGTCCAGATACTCTTTAATATAAGTACCAAAATAACGGTCTACATAGTGGAGTGCGCCTGCATAATTTCCTTTGAATCGCGCATGGTGAAAATCATGGTAGACCGG
>JBFKTM010000118.1:0-7561 GCA_041636295.1 Oleiphilaceae bacterium | reverse complement strand
TCTTTCCAGGTGAAATACGCCGGTATGTGTCAATTGTATATCTAGCATGAAATAGTCATATTCCCAGCATATGGCCGCTTAAGCGAATATCGCACATAGACCCTGCTTTTTTATTTTTTTAATGTCACTCTATCTATTTAGCTTAGATTGAACAAAAGTGCCACGCTTTTCCAGAGAAAAAACGCTAATTTCAACTAAAGTATGATGTCTCGCTAAAAAATACACAAAATCAGAGGGTTAAGCTGAGCTATATGACGTAGATGTCATTAATCTGAGTGTTGGTGGCAGGCCAAAAAAAGCCACCTCGTTGCGAGGTGGCAAACAGGGCTTGAGGGAGCGGTTACGGACTACTGATTGGCGGCAAAATGAATTTCGGAATACTCAATTTCGATTCGGCGGTTTTCAGCAAAGTTCAGGCTACTAACCAGTGGGTAGCCTCCCCCCCAACCGATGGTTTTTATTCTGTTATCACTAATACCGTGCTTTTTCAGTTGGCTGACCACCATGGCGGCTCGTTGTTGTGAGAGTGTCAGGTTATAGTCCGGGTTGCCTTGTGCATCGGTGTGACCATGCACGGTGATTTGCAGGTCAGGGTTGGCCTTCAGGTAGTCGGCGTGTTTCTCAATCAGTTCTATATCCTCTTCACTCAGAGAGGTCTGGTTAAAGCCAAAATGGAATACGCGCTTGCCCGGTCGGTGCATGGACTCAGCCAAGGGGTACGGGTTGTGAGGAATAATCGGTTTTAATGTGTTGTTGGTTAGTTGCGGCAAAATTTCTGGATTTTCTATTACAAGTACAGCCATGGTGTCGCTCCCTTCTGTAGCGTTGTTGTTTGGTAGGTCTTGGTCTGTATTCTCTTCACTCGTTTCAGTCTCTGAGGTAGCGTCTTGATCAGTAAGGTCCGGGCCGGATACAGCGGCATAGCCATCGTCGCCACCAATGTCTGTTTGCTGATGTGCAGTTGCATCTACGGGTTGGTCGATATTCTCACTGTCCACTGGGGCGCTTGTGTGCAGTGTCGCGGAATAAGGGGCGGGCGCTTCGCTGTAACTGATGGTTTGCTCGTTGGGATAACTGTTCTCCTGATTATTGGCGCAAGCAGCTAATACCGAAAGCGGGATGGCAATCAGCAGTGGCTTTAGGGTAAAGCGGGTAGGTAGCTTATTTTGGTATTGGGTAATTTTGTTCATTGTTCGTGCTCCTGCAAGGTGGCATCGGGGGTGGCGCGTTAATGGTTGAGAATCATGTTTGATCTCGTTGATAGTTATTAAACAAAACAGATGTGGCGGATCGGTGGATAGGAAATGGCGAAAAAACAGAGAAAAGTGATGAAATGTGGCACTGAGGAAAATTTTTATGACGAGGGATTTAGTGTTATAAACGACACAGGAAATAAAACGATTCGTAACGGTTCTCTGACAGATGCTAATAATCCCCGTTGAACGCCAGTTGGATTGGCGTAAGCCCCCGATAGTCACCCTGGCTATTATTTTGGTCAATGTGTTGATCTTCTTTCTCTATCAATCCCAAGATTCAAAACTATTACAGCAGGCGGTAGATCAGTACCTTGATGCAGATTTTGCCCAGCTGGAAGCACCGGCTTATCTGGAGTATCTGGAGCGAGGAATTCGATTACAGCAAGATGATCGTGTTGAACTGGCTGAAGAAGTCCATCAAGCAATTAAGGAGGAAGATACTGAATGGCTGGCTTATGTCATTCTGTTGGATCCGGGTTTCTATGTCATGCTGGTAAATGAAGGGACACTGTTTTGGCAAAATGATGTTTACCGCGATTGGAAAGAACGGCGAGCGGTGATTGTTGAAAGCTATATCAATAATATCAGCTCAAGGCGCTTGGGACTGATACCTGCCGACATTCAAATGTCTGACCTGATTGGCTATCAATTCCTTCACGGAGGGATAGGGCACCTGCTGGGTAATATGGTGTTTCTGTTCTTATTAGGGTTTACGGTTGAACGGGCTTTGGGAAAGAGTAAATTCATCATTGCCTATCTGCTGTGTGGTGTTTTTTCCGGGCTGTTTTTCGCTCTGTTTGATGGTGATAGTCTCGTACCTCTGGTGGGGGCATCCGGCTCGATTTCCGGTCTGATGGGAATGTATGTGGCGATTTTTGGCCTGCAAAAAATCCGTTTCTTCTATTTTCTCGGCGTTTATTTTGATTACTTTACTGCGCCGGCATTAGCCATACTGCCGGTATGGCTGGGTAAAGAGATTTACGAATACTGGTTGGGGGAGGCCTCACAAGTGGCTTATATGGCCCATGCCGGAGGGTTAATTGCGGGGGCTGGCATGGTTTGGCTATTGGGCAAGAGCTGGCTGCAAATAAAAGAAGAGTTTTATGAGCCTGATGAAACGCAGCAAGATGACGCGTTTCGTAAGTCCTATGCTCAGGCCCTGGCCTTGGTTGGGCAGATGGAGTTCAATCAAGCAAAAGCCCGTTTTGGCGCACTATATGAGCAATACCCCGATAACATTGGCATGTTAGAGCATCTCTATAACCTAGAGAAACTGGATCATGCCGGGGAAACCTTTCACCGGCATGCGAAACAACTGATTGATGCATCCCTTAAGAAAAATTACTTTGTACTGCTGCTCGATACCTACCAAGACTATTTAAAGCGTGTGGGTGACGATAGTCAGCTGGATGTTGAGTACCATAACAAGGTGCTTTATGCCTGTTTAAGGAATGATGCCATCAAAGAAGCAGAGCGTGCTTTTGATCACTTGCGACGGCATCCGGCAATAACGCCTGAGGTGCAGCAAGAGGCCTGTCAGGTACTAATCAATGAGTTTAAAAAACGCCAGCAGGCTATGAAGGTCAATCAGTATCAATCGGTGTTACAGCAGTTGCAGGTTTAAATGCCCCTTAGCTCTTGATTATCACCGACCTGCATATCCATAGCGTACTCGTACCGCTAAGGGATGGGCAGGTCAGCCATCAACGTCCCCGTCAAACTCGACCACCTGCAGTGACTTTAGAAATTTGATGATCTCTGCCTGTTCTTTCCGGGTCAGTGACGCGAACTTGTCTCGGGACTCCCGGCCTTCACCGCCGTGATAAAGAATGGCTTCTGTCAGTGTGGTGATATCGCCGCGATGTCCGTAAGGGGCGGATGAACCTGCATCCCACAGCTTGCGGGTGAGGAAGAACTCTCGGCCGGGTCTGCCGTCTTGCGATGGTCGACCTTGATCCAGCTGCTCGTTGCAGAAAAAGCGAATGCTATTGTCTGTGCCTTGGTCATCGCACAGATTGTGTCGTTTCAAGTCGGTATAGGCTCTCACGATGGCTTGGCCACTGTTTTCTTTCTGCAGGCGTGGATGAACGCCGAACTGCGTCATATCCCAGGTGAACGTTTTGCTGGTGTCGTTAAACGTCCCAGCCGGATTGAATGGGTTCGGCTCGGAAAAAATCGTACTGTTTAATACCATGGCTGGTTTATGGCAGCTGGCGCACCCAATAGCTAAAAAGTGGTTTTCCCCTTGACGCACTGCGCTCAGTTCTGCCGGGTCTTTTGGTAATATTTGCTGTGGAATACTCAGTGCTGCCTGAAAAACGGCTAGGGCGGTAAAATCCCCGATAGTCAGTTCGCGTTTGACGCCATCTTCATCAAAATCCCTGTCGAAGTTTGTCTGAGGATTTAAATCGAATCGCTCTTCTGCCTGCATTCCGTGATGGTGATTCATTGCGTTGACGGAAAACTCTCGCAGTGACACCACAACACCAGACTGGTGGAAAGGGCGAACAATAAGGTCTTTGTTAATGCCTTTACTGTCAACGACTACTCCATCTGATTTGGTGATTTCAAAATCGACCCCTTTGGTTGTCAGGGTGTGTGAACCATTGCCTAAGCTAGCCGCTTGCGACTGCAGCTCATGAGTCATTTCACGGGCTAATGCTTCAATAGCTCCTGCGCCATGCATGCCCAAGGTATTACGTTCATTGCTAAGTTGTGCGGCAACTGAGTCCGTAACCGGGTCTAGTGCTTGTGCAAGCACAAATGCATTGGCCACAATATCGCCAGCCCCACCTCTGACAGGTTGAATGTGGCACCCGACGCAGGCATTGGCATCAGGGGCCGAGGTTCGGATAAAGTCGGGCTCATCAGGTTTTCATTTCTCTCCAGTGCCGGTAGTCGCAGGTCTGCCTTGGCCATCACAGAGGTTAAAGCGGGTAACGAATAGCGCTTGACCTTTATCGAAGATTTCTTGAAATGTCAGGCGTCCGTTGACGATGTCTGCTTGCTCAAGGTGTGATTTCAATACGCCGGATTCAGGAAAGTTCTTTGGACAGCCTGCAGGCAGATAGGGAGGGAAGAGTGCTAGAGAAAGAGACAACCAAACAGTAGTGTGATTGTTTCGGAGAGAGCCCATGGCGTTCTCCTCTCGAGAAGAGTGTGATCAAATTCTGGGTCATTGAATGGGATACGCTAGAACAGCGATATCCCACCGCTGCGCTTAGGCAGAAGCATAGGTAGTAATTACATCGCTGTCTAGTGCTCAGAGCCGACCGCCATAATATGGGCTATTCAGTGGTTGGTCGTTGAAGCATCTTCTGGTTGTGTTGCATGAGTTGGCATTACGGCACTGTATAACTCGTTTAGCGAATGGTCTAAATGGCCGATGAAATCGTGCATATGGGTCGCCATATCAGCGGTGCTGGTGACCGCTATGGTCAGTCTGTCGATATAGCTGGTGACTACCAGCGTTAAGCCCATGCCGTCGACAATGGGGGCCATACCTTCCATTGATGTTAGTTGGGCGCCGTCCATGTAAAGTGGGCGAGGTGAGCCGGGAACATTCGTAATGATTAGATTAAAGACCGGTTTGAGTCGATTGGCGATGCGAAAACGGGTATAGGTTTTTAAGACCAGTGAGGATGTCCATGACGGTAAATGGGTGATCACCTGCTCCATGGCGACTTCCCGGTTGTACTCCTTCGCAGTACAGGCGTTTTTCTGGATCGCTTCCAGTCGAGAGAGGGGGGAGGCAATGTCGGTCGCCAACGATATCAGCATGGCAGAAATTAAGTTACCTTGCTCTCTCTCCGAACCTTCTCGTTTCGACACTGGGGCCATTGCAACCAGCGGTGCGTCGGGTAGCTGGTCAAGGCTTATCAGGAGTTGTCTCAGTGCGCCGGCACATACCGCCAGCACTACATCATTAACGGTGCAGCCAGGATAGGCATTCTTAACCGCTTTAACAGTGGTCATGAGTAGATGAGCACTGTTTATCTGTCTTGTCGGCTCAACTTCGCCGTTAAACGGTGAGTGGGGCGACATAAAAAAATACGGGGGTTGTTGCCCTTTATCTCGTTGCCTGAGCTGTCGTGACCGTTTGACTGCATGCCCCAGATGTTGAGTGAAAGCCACTAGCTCAGCGGGTGTGTGATAGAGGGATCGTAGCTTGTTGCTAACCATTCGGGTGACTGAAGGCGACTCCGGCTTCCAGCTATCTACTATGGGTGAGATCGGGTTTTCGCAGGGGCTCAGCAGCCCTGTCAGGATTTTTTCAGCGGACATACCGTCCACGGCCGCATGGTGAAATTTCAACAGTACAGAAAACTCGCCTTGTGCATTGTCGGGGCGATCGATATATAGCATATCCCAAAGTGGTAATGCGGGGTTCAGGTTCTGACTAAAAAAATGATTAATCAAGGCGTTGCGTTGGGTCGTATCACTTTCGTCCTGAAGCTGGATATGCTGAAGGTGGCTATCGATATCAAAATTCTGATCTTCAACCCAGTAAGGGCGGTCGATATTCAAGGGGAGCCCGGCTAGTCGTCGGCGAAAAATCGGCGAGGTTGGCAGGCGTGAAGCAATAAAGTGTTTAAATCGCTGAAAAGACATATTACCGGATGTGGGAGCGGCAAATGTCAAAATACAGCCAATATGCATTGGCGACTGGGGGGACTCCAAGTATAAAAACGATGCATCCAGATTGGAAAGCTGTTGCATGTTGACCTCCTATCAATGAAAAGAATCATCGAAAGCGGCGAAGATAGTTTGCTGCGATGATTGATAGGATTATTTCAGAATAGAGTACGACTGTACACTGAAATATTTTACAGTGTCGATTATTTTTGTTTTGTTCTTCTTATCTTTATGAATGTATAGATAAATATCTATTTATATGTTTTTGTTTATTGTTAATGGTTGTTCTTTTTGTTGTGGTTTTAAGCTCGATCCTATGGTTCTGCCCTTAATGGTCAAACACATAACCGACCGAGCGTCGACTTTTGAAATACACCGGGTTTTTAGGGTCGTCTTCAAAATATTTACGAAACCGGACAATAAAATTATCAACGGTTCGCGTTGTCAGGCTTTTTGAAAAGCCCCAGGCCACTTCAAGAATTTCGCCTCGTGACAGTACTTTTCCTCGATTGGCAATGAGCAGCCTCAACAGCCGCATCTCTTGTTCGGTGAGTGCAATTTCCTGCGCTTTGCAGATGGCTACGGCGTTGCTGAAGTCGATATGGTTTTGACCAAAGCTATAGTGATCTGTAACTGCACCATCATGGGTGGTTTCAGCCTTCTGCCAGCTATCTCTTTTTAACAGGCGCTCTATACGTAATAAAAACTCATCCAGATTAAAGGGTTTTGACAGGTAGTCATCAACACCGTGAGTGAGCCCCTTGATTCGGTCTTCCGGGGTGCTTTTGGCCGAGAGGATCAGTATCGGTAAGCGATCATCTTCTAACCGGATGCTTTTTAATACGGAGATTCCATCAACCCCGGGGAGCATGATATCAAGCACAATCAGGTCAGGCTCCCACTGCTTCCAGGCGCTGAGCCCTGCAGTACCACTCTCGGCAATCTGTACCTGATAACCTTGTAGCTGTAAGTTGAGGCTTATTCCTTCGGCAATGTGGCGTTCATCCTCAACAACTAATATACGTTTATTGTTCAAATTTTCGGGGCTGTTCATGGGGCTGAACTCATCGTCTTGCGTCTGTTGTGGGCGGACTGCGGAAGTGTCACAGTAAATATTGAACCTCTTTTACGCATGGCCTCAGTATGCCGCTCTGCTTGGTCAACGCTGACCTTGATATGGCCATGATGCGCTTTAACAATATTTTGCACGAGATAGAGCCCCAGCCCGCTCCCTTGTGCGGAACGAGTACTGGCGTGGCCAACTTGATAGAACTTTTTAAATATCTTTTTCCAGTGCGATCGTTCGATGCCAATTCCGTTATCTGAAAACCGGATTATCGCTTTTTGAGCGGTTTCGCCAAAACTAACCGTTAGCTCAGGCTTCTCCGACTCATTATATTTAGCCGCATTGGTCGCCAGGTTAATGAGTAGCATCTCAATTAACGGCGGACTGGCAGCTACGGTCAGCCGATTGTCGGAAGGGGGAATAACCCTAATGGCGATGCCCGGAAAAAGATGTGCGTTTTGTTGATAAAACGTGGTGATGAATGAGGCGACATCAATCTCGATAAGCTCATCTTGAAAATTTTTACTCTCGATGCGTCCTAGGTCGAGAATGTTGTTGATATTGTCTGACAACCGATGAACATCCTGCAGCATATAGTGAAGGT
>JBFKTM010000117.1:0-7632 GCA_041636295.1 Oleiphilaceae bacterium | reverse complement strand
ATCAATACGCTTCAACTGGTCAAGCAAAAAGCCGATGAGCTTGAAGTTTATATGCCACTGGTTCAGGGGCTCTATGCCATTTTGTTCGAGGAAAAAGAGATCCGGGAAATTATAAGTGGCATGATGTTAGCTCAGCAAAGCACTGATGTTGAGTTTATCCTGCCAAGAAGTGAAGTTTAGGCTCGCCGGCAGGTTTTAATATTACTGGTAGATACGTTTTCTGATAAAACCAATCACCAGTAACATGGCTGATTATAGCCATTGATCCATACCCGTTTTAACTATTTTGAGAGATAGCTGTGATGGAAAATCAGGAATCCGACAAAGAAGCCCATTGGTTACGACTCCTTTAGATGGGTGGTTTCTATATCGTATATAAAGTGTCTGATATTGTCGTGTTAGTGGTCGTTGTTCTGCAGGCGATCATCTCTACCTTTGGTTCGGCTCCAAACGAGCGTTTAACAGCGTTTGGTGGTTCGCTCGCCATCTATATCGCTCAAATTGTAAAGTTTTTGAGTTTCGCTGGTGAAAAAAAACCATACCCCTTTGCTGAGTGGCCTAAATTCGAAAACGCGCCATGCAAAACTAGCGAACAAGAATAAACAGCATGATGATATCACTACTGAGGCATGGCGAGGCATCCTTTAACGCTATCAATGATGAGAGTCGTGAGCTAACCGATCTTGGGCGTCAACAAGTGTTAAGTAGTGTCTCTCAACTTAGGCAAGAAAGTGTAATACCCATCAATGAGATCTGGTCTAGCCCCTATGTAAGGGCCCAGCAAAGTGCTGAAATTGCTGCGTCTGTGCTTCAGTTGGGTGTGAATATCCAGCCACTGTTAACACCAGACTATAGCCCAGAAAAAGTGATTGAATGGCTTTACACTTTAGATAAGCGTGGCTCTTCCATTTTATTGGTTTCACACATGCCACTGGTGGGGAGTCTTGTTAGTTTATTAGTAGAAGGTAACAATTACGCACAATTACCTTTTTACACGGGTATGATCGCTCGATTAGATGGGGAAGAGCCAATTGAGGGTTGTTTTACGTTGAATAAAGTATTTATGCCTTAGTTAATCGTTTTGACTGTCAATAATTTTTACTCATCCCTTCCTTGTTGATCTCTTTTCCCTTGTTAAGTATCTGATAATTAATTAATACCTCTTTTTTTGCTGTTGGGTTTTTACGGCCTTAATGATGATGCTTGCGTCAACTAAATTTACACACCAAAAAGGCATGCTAACTGTAAATAGAATAAAGCTTATGTAAAACAACTAAATAGATTAGTTGGCATGTTTATCGCCTAACATCAATTATAAAAATCCATGAAATGATTCACAAAAAGATACAAACAATAAAAATAACGGCGTTGGGTTAATTAGAATAATTCTTGGTTAAAGAATTTATAAGAAGTTAGGCCATGTTCTTTATGGTTAACCCAATTTGCATGTTGTGGCTTGCCACGAGTGAGTAGTGTCCTTTTAGATTTCATTCGCTTTAAGAATGGTCGGAAGTAGGGATGATCGTTATGCGCTCACTAGTTCATTTGAACTGTTCCTTCGATGGAGTAGCGATACTTGATGAATGTAAGCTAGATGATTGGCGTGTCATCACAACCACAACTGTTGATGAAACTAAACATACCATCGAAACGAACGATATCTGTATTTGTGTTGTTTTGATCGATGAAAATCTTATCGTAAAATACCGTACACAGCTTGATGAGTTGATGAAACACTATCCGTATGTCGAATGGATAGCCGTACTACCACCCCAGTTACTAAAGCTATCAAGTATTTGTGCCTTAATTCGCAGTCATTTTTACGATTATCACACGCTTCCTACAGACTTTACTCGTTTGAATGCTTCTTTGGGTCATGCCTACGGGATGGCAAAATTAATTCCTCGAATTAATCTGGGTGTTAAGCAAGTAGCTTCACCCGATATGATCGGGGAAAGCAAAGAATTTAAAGACATAATGAGGTTTGTAGAGAAGGTTGCGGCTGTCGACGCCTCCGTACTCATAACAGGAGAGAGTGGTACCGGCAAAGAGTTGGTGGCAAAGTCTATCCACTACCATTCTGAGCGAGCTGAGAAGCCTTTTGTCGCAATAAACTGTGGTGCTATCCCGGAGCATTTGATTCAGAGTGAGCTTTTCGGCCACGAAAAAGGTGCTTTTACAGGTGCCTCTCAGCAACGCATTGGACGGCTTGAAGCTGCTAATGGGGGTACGTTATTTCTCGACGAAATAGGCGACCTGCCCCTTAGGCTTCAAGTTAACTTATTGCGTTGTCTTCAGGAAGGAAAAATCGAACGAGTAGGGGGGAGCAAAACCATATCGTTGGATATTAAGGTAATTGCGGCAACTAACGTTGACCTTGAAATGGCTATAAAGGAGGGGGGATTCAGGCAAGACCTCTATTATCGTCTGAATGTATTACATATAGCGATTCCCCCCCTGCGACATCGGGGATATGATGCGCTCCTGCTGGCCAATTTTTTCTTAAAAAAATATAGCGACAAGCGACCTCATCTTTTAAAAGGGTTTAGTCGTAAAAGTGAAGCCATTATCGTTAGCTACTCCTGGCCTGGCAATATAAGGGAGCTTGTTAACCGGGTTAAAAGAGCCGCTTTATTATGCGAAGGGGCAGAAATACAGCCAGAGGACTTAGGATTCGACTTGGTAAGTGAAAGTCAGCGCAAATTATTGACGTTAGCGGGTGCGAGAGAGGAGGCGGACAAGTCGATTATTGCCCGGAGCTTAAAATATACAGGGCATAATATATCGGCGGCTTCAAAATTACTGGATATTTCGCGACTTTCGCTCTATAGATTAATTAATAAATATGAACTTGAAACAAAGCAATAAGGATCACCTGATAACAAAAATAACGTGATACAGGGAGATAAAGGATGCGGTATAAGTTGGTTGGGTGCTTGGTAGCGAGTGTCTGTTTGGTATTGTCAAATCTAGCTAAAAGTAGTGAAAGAGTTGAAACCATTAACGAAAAAAAAGGGGGGGACTCCATAAAGGAGGATGGTAAAAACCTAAACGAGATTGTAACCGTCTTTGAAGATCGAGGAATACTCACCTCAAAAGGGGTGTTCGTACTGGAACCCTCTTTCTCTTACGCCCACTCAACCTCTACCGTTGTTGCGATAGAGGGCTTTACTGTCATACCGTCTTTGATTGTTGGGTTAATCAATATTAGCCAGGCTCAGCGAGACATATTTAATATGTCGCTGTCAGCACGCTATGGAATTACCAGTCGGCTTGAAGTTGGTATCAAGGTGCCCTACATTCAGATTGATGAAAGTATCAGAGAGCGGCAAGCGCTGGAGGGAACCCCGGTTGATATTATTAATGATTCGTCCGGCAATGGATTGGGAGATGTTGAGATGTCGCTGGGCTATCAGCTTAATGATGGTTCTGATGGTTACCCATATTTTGTATCTAATCTTCGGGTTAAATCAGATACGGGAGAGAGTCCGTTCGAGATATCGAGAAGGGAACTGACTAATGAAGATGGTGATGTAGTCGGTATTGTGTTTGACGAGCAGGCAACCGGCTCCGGTTTTTGGTCTGTACAACCAGGGTTTACCGCAATGTATCCCACTGATCCTGCGGTGCTGTATGGCAGTTTGAGCTATCTATGGAATATTGAAGACGACAAAGGTCAGGAGAACGGAGGAAAGATAGATCCTGGCGATGCCATAGGCTTTAGTTTTGGTATCGGCTTTTCAGTTAATGAAAAAACCTCCTTTAGCCTGGGATATGATCATAATGTTATTCTTAATACCAAGGTTGAAAATTCACCTGACCTGAATGACTCCACCTTTGAGCGGTTTCATTCAGCTTCGTTTTTAGTCGGAATTTCACAGGCTGTTGCTCAAACAACCAGCGTTAACTTATCGTTAAGCATCGGCGTTACAGAGCAGGCTCCCGATATGCAGTTAACGATAAGAGCTCCTTTTGCAATTTAACGTGTGTTTTGGCGCTTACCTACTTACGCTGAATGTTTACATAATGCCATGATTATCAGCCTGTTTTTAAACGGCCTCTCTATGAAAAAAAAGCCTGGGAGGGGATCCCAGGCTAAGGCAGATCGATTCACTCTTTGGTCGGGTTAGCGCAGTGAGTGAATGATTTGCGGCAAAATAAGAGCGTTTACGCTCTTGTTTCTATACTGTCCAAGATTATCTATTTTTACGTTTAGCATCTGAAAGCTCTGAATCAATGCACTGTCCTGGGTGTTCATAATGACTGTACTCATCGTATTGGGGTTATCCAATGTGGCGTTGAGGGTGTTCTGATTACCTGAAGTAACTGCAACGTTATTGGCGACCTGAGGCGTGCTTTCTGTGGCCGTGGTTGGTAATACGGTCACATCTGTGGTTTGAGTATTGGAATTATTTGCAGGCGTCTGTGCTGTTGTTAGCGTAGGAGCCGTGTTTGCGGGCTGGGCTGTACTGGGTGTTACATTAACGGTCGAAAGGGGATTAGGTACCGCATAGGCCACGGTGTTTGGTGAGGAACTAATAGTTGGCGTTGGGCCGGTAGCCGAAGCAATGGGCTGAGTGGTCGATGGGATTGGGGTTACAAGAGGTTCAGTAGCCGGTGATGCTGCGGGCGCTTGTGTCATGTCGGGATTTGGAGATACCGCAGGTGTAGGCGTTACCGCAGCAATGGGGGGCATGACGGGTATTGAAGACACTGTTGGTGTGTTAATCAGCGCAGGAGCCGAAACGGTTGTAGGCGTAGTTGCTGGTGTTGAAATAGCCGAAGCCGGTACCGATGTTGTTACAGGTACAGGTACAGGTACAGGCACAGGTGACGGTGTAAGTGTTGGAGTGGACGCTTCAGCAGTATCAAAAAATGATTGCCCGGCACTTAGCATGCTCAGGAGTGCGTCGGTATGATTTTGACCGCCACTTTTTGTGCCGGTAGTTAACGTAATGTCGCTTGGTGGCGGTGTGACGGAAGCCGCGCCAGCTAGATTGTCAGACAGGGACTCCAAACTCTCGGTAATGTTAATGAGATCTTTGGGTTTATGGTTTCCTTTAATATTACCGTTTGCACCGTTAAGCTTATCAGTAAGCGTTTCCATTGCAACCGCAAGCCCTTTCAGATCACTTTTATTGTTTCCCTTAACATTGAGTTGAGGAATATAAAATGTTGATTTAGCTTCGACTTTGCCGTTCAACACCACTACGGACTCAAATCCTATGCTAATTTTTAAGCCTTTTGAGGTTGTAAACCCCCCTCGTTGTTGATCGAGTTGTTCTCGCGTTAACGGCAAATAATCTTTGAATATGACACTTAAATCACGCACATCAGGGAGAGGAGTAATCGCAGTATTAAGTTGTGCGTGAGCTAGAGGGGGGGTAGTCAGTGAAAAAGCGCCGTACAGTAGTAAGCCCGGCTTTAATGACTTGTTCATAATATGCTCCTAAAAATCCAGTGGGCCGGGAAGGGAGACCGTAAATTGAGCTAGATCTTGACGTGTGAGCGCTGTTCCAAATGGAGCCTTGGCTCTTACGCTCCACTCTTCCGGGACGTCATAATGTGCTCTACCGATATCGGCATGACTTTTTATGATAAAAATAAGTCCATTCCAGGCACGTTCAAATTCGCTTCTGTTCATTACTCGTGAACCTTGTGCTGGGTCGGCGATCAGGACTTCTGATTGGGTGATGCCTTTTACGACAACAAAATGGTTGTATCCATTGGTGTTAATGAGTGTGATTGCAGGGATTCGTGCTTTGTTAAGCAGCTTATCGAGACCCGTTTGATAGCCATCAGCGCGATATCCTTTGCGTTCAAGAAAGTTTTTCATATCCAGCATCGAAAAACCTTCACGGTTTATTTTTTCTTGGTCTCCGGTTCGGTACATCTCTTCGAACACGGCTTTTTCAGTTGTAGGGTCGTCATAGTGAAAGGTAAGGAGGCTTGCGACTGCGGCGCTTCCGCAACTAAAGTCATACTCTTGCTTTATTACCGATTTAAATCTTGCTTCTTTGTAGCTAGTGACCTTGACGTTGTGGAATGTACCAAACCCTGGGACAGATACTGACCCTGAAAGTACTTGTGCGGGCAATGTTGCGAGTAAACCTAGCCAAAACAGACGCCTGACTGAACTTGCCATGACTCCCCCTATGATGCTTTGAATAAAGGTGAGCGAAATACCCCAATCCTAAGCTTTGGATTGGGGGGTATTCAGGGTTACTGGTTAATTAATACGTTTACCATTGTTGTATCCTGAATTATCACTTGGTTTCCTGTGTTTTGTATCACGGTTGCGATGCCCGACATTCCTGAAAATGCATTCCCTGAAATGTTGTTATTACCTGTCCCTTCAGAATGTAGTGCATTGTTTTTCATAAGTGCATTGTGGTCTGCCTCATTAGTTTGAAAGACCAGGTCAAGATCTGCTCGCCCTCTCTGTGAGTCCAACTCATTTTCTGTAACCAATGAGTCTGAAAGACCAAGTTCTTCATCCAGTGAGTCTGCTTGAGCAGTACTTAGCTGAACGAGTGAACCGAGTGCAGAAAATAAAACCAGTCTGAGCGCTGAGGTGAAATGAGTAATCATAATGCCTTCTCCCCGGACTAACTCTTGGTTAAGCCAAGAGGAAGAGGCCAGAGAATGTAAGCTGGCCCCTTCTGGTGGGTATTATTCGAGATTCAAGTTTGACATCACGTTGATAGCATTTTGATTAGACGCTTGCGCCCCTGTGTTTTGGTTGATAATCGCCACACCGGTGGTGTTAGTGCCACCTGAAATGCTATTGTCAGCGCGATAGTTGACAGCACCGCTACCATCATTTCGTAGGGTTAGTGAGTTACCCGTAACACTAGCGCTCAACATTGCGGTATTAGCCGCTACGTCGATAGTTACATCGCCGATATGGACGCTGTTATCCGTGGTTTCGCTGTTATCGTTGAATGAGTCAACAACACGGTTGTCGCTGTTGTCACTGTTATCTGAGTTGTCACTGTTATCTGAGTTGTCAGAATTGTCAGAGTTGTCGTTATTTGAATCCGCGATATTGGTGCTGTTATCGGAATTGTCCGAATTGTCACTGTTGTCTGAGTTGTCACTGTTGTCGGAATTGTCGGAATTGTCGGAGTTATCCGTTTCCATGGTATTGCCTACAACGTTGTCATCGCCAGCGACTGACTCATCTTCTGCGTTATTGCTGTTATCAGAGTTATTGCTATTGTCGGAGTTGTCGTTGTTAGAGTCGGCAATGTTGGTGCTGTTGTCTGAATTGTCACTATTGTCTGAATTATCGCTGTTGTCTGAGTTATCACTGTTATCAGAGTTGTCATTATAGGAGTCAGTAACACGGTTATCGGAGTTGTCACTGTTATCCGTATTGTCGCTATTGTCTGAGTTGTCGTTTTGTGAATCGGTTAATGTAACTCGGTTGTCTGAGTTATCGGAGTTGTCGGAATTGTCGCTGTTGTCGGAGTTATCATTAAACGAGTCTGTGACTCTATTATCAGAGTTGTCACTGTTGTCGGTGTTATCTGAATTATCCGAGTTATCTGAGTTGTCAGAATTATCATTCTGAGAATCGGAGAGCGTTACTCTGTTGTCACTATTATCACTGTTGTCTGAATTATCGCT
>JBFKTM010000116.1:0-7641 GCA_041636295.1 Oleiphilaceae bacterium | reverse complement strand
GGGGGCACTACCAAATTGAACATGGGGCATATCGATATCCATTCGCAAGTCCACATCGTAAATGGCAAGCCCAGTTTGCCCCGAGTGATTACTAACCCCTTCTGCAATTTTTGCAGATGCGCTGGCAAAGCCAAACTTACCAAGTGTATCAAGCCCCCTGGTATTGTGAATACTTAAGTCACGCAACTTCAAACCGGCAAAGTTAAATAATATTATCAGATCCCCATTATCCCAATCCATATCCAGATCCGAGACTCTAAAGTGGGCATCAACCTCAACGCTGGAATCAGATACTGACATATCGCCACTAGCAATATCAGTAAAAGCCCCAGCCCCATTTCGAACAATAATATCCGTAGGGCCGAGATAGCCTTGCATACTGATGTTAGAAAACATTGAGCTTCCTGACGTTGTGGCACTTCCCGGTGCATAGGTACTTTTTGCGTATTCCACAGAACCAACCGTTAACTCGAAATCAGTTGATGTCGTATAAGCATTGAGATTCTGATCAGAGGTATTTGTAGCAAGAACACCAGGATCAGTGGCATCGATATGGACCACAAGGTCGCCATCGTTAAACACTTCACCATATTGACCGCCACCCTGACTATACTTAGCAACGGCATCGGCAACATCAGCATTAGATACATCGACCAGGCCCTGGTCAGCCCACTCAGCAACTCTGGAGAAACCGCGATGTAGAACCTCATTATTACCGGCTACGTCGACCGTCATGAGAATATTATCCAGAGTAGTGCCTCCGACACCTCCTAGGAATAGATCTCTAACCAACAGAAACCCTTGATCTTTGTAGGCAATCTCACCGATCTCAATTTTTGCTTCCAGCTCAATTGTTAACCCAGACTGCCCTGAGACAGCGCTTAACGATTGATCATCAAGAGTACGTAACTCTGCAGATAAAGGTTCGGCTAACAATAATGCAGCTGAAACTATAGCCCCTACACTGGCTTTTCGGCCTTTCATGATACTTTCCTGTGGATGATTTTATTGTTATTAGTTTTTTATGCATACAAGCCTATATTGCCAACAAAAACAAAACCGAGACACAAGTCACACCAGGTTACATTTTTTAACATTATAAAGACAATTTACTCGGCCTTATCATAAACACCGACTCACCTCTTAACCTTAAAGAAAGCCAGTCTTTTACGACGGAACACTCCGAAACAGCCTATTGGCCTCTCTTTTGCAATACATCTAACAGCAAAACGTATAGAGGCCAGAACAATGTCACTTATCAGCAATGAAATCCCCCACCAGTTGCCGCAGGATCTTTCGCGCTCAACGTTGTTGAACGGCGGCAAAAACGACACACAGCAAGGATCAGAGAGAGGCATTCTGTCAGATGATGCAGTCGAGTTAAGGCTGGCGATGGGGCTTCCACTCACTCAAAAGAAGGTACCGGTTGACGATTACAAAGGTGCCGTGGGGAAAGATACTGCCTTTGTAAAGGAAACCTTAAGGAACAAACTTGCCGAAGTGGGCATGAATCCGGATATGAAGCTTGAAATTTCCAAAGACCTCTTCGGCAATTTTCAGGCAAAAGGCAATGGCATCCCACAAGCCATGGAACAAGTTAATCGAGACTTAAACAGCAACCGGGCCTTTCGGGAGGCATTCAATCGTTTAAGCATCGACCAACCCACCCTGAAATATGTTGATAATGTCGTTAAAGTCGCCAATGCCTATGGCGTCGAGAATAACGTTTTTTCCCGACTGGTCAGTGAGACAGCCGATAATAATGGGCTTGCGGACATTGCACATCGATACGAAGCACTTAAAACAAACCTGGCAAACGTCTCCAGCATTGATAGCGGCATCAAAGAACCACTCAATGAAGAGACATACCGGTTTGTGTTAAATGGTTGATGAGATCTAAGGTGGCCTCTAACTCCTGAATGGCTCTGGGTCACCTTTGCCGACACGTATCAGCTCAGGTACATCATCTATCATATTGATGACGGTGGTGGGTTCAAAACCACAAAAGCCGCCGTCGATCACCAAATCTAGCTCATGTTCCAGCATACTTCTGACCTCATAGGGGTCAGTCATTGGTGTGTCTTCACCAGGCAGAATCAACGTTGTACTCATCAAAGGCTCATTGAGCGCTTCCAGAAGAGCCTGGGCAATATTATTCTCGGGTACCCGCAAGCCAATCTGGCGTCTTTTCGGATGCATTAAACGGCGAGGCACTTCAGAGCTTGCTGGCAATATAAAGGTATAGGCACCGGGTGTATTATTCTTCAGCAGACGATAACAACTATTATTTACCTTCGCATAAACTGCCAACTCGGAAAGGTCACGACACACCAATGTAAAATTGTGTTTATCATCTAGTTGACGAATACGGCGAATTTTATCAACCGCAGCCTTGTCACCAATATGACACCCCAGCGCATAGGCAGAGTCGGTTGGATAAGCAATCACACCGCCAGCCTTTACAATATCAACCGCCTGATTGATTAATCGCTGTTGAGGATTATCGGGGTGTATCTGAAAGAATTGACTCATTGGTTATCTCCTTTTGAACCACCCATACAATTGGGAGAGTCTGGTGACGTACCTTCCATTTGTTGCCACTCATCGACCGTATAGGTATGCAGTGCCAAGGCATGAACACCTCGCTTCAGGGCCTCATCCAGTACTTTGTAGACTTGCTGATGTCGAGCAACCTTACGAACACCCTCAAAGTCTGGGCTGACCAGTACAACCTTGAAATGCGTTTCAGAATTGGCGGGTACACTATGCATATGACTTTCGTTAACCACATCCAAACGAGTGATTGAAAAAGATGAGGATAGCGTGTCTTCAATATATTTTTGCACTTGCATTTAAAGCCTTGGACTCACTGCCATTAAAAAAGTTAAGCGCAGATTCTACTCTCACTACAATGATTTATCACTAATGATTTGTCACCAGTGTAGTCGCCTAAATAGCATGCTATCGGTAAATATCACTTTTACCCGGTGAAACCTTTTGGCATAGTACGCCATTCTACAAAACTCCCGAATTCTGCGAAAAAAACAATGCGACTCATCATAGCGGAAAAACCCAGTCTAGGCCGGGCTATTGCCAGTGTATTGCCACAGCCCCATAGCCAAAAACAAGGCTATATACAGTGCGGCGACAACACTATCGTTACCTGGTGCCTCGGCCATCTATTGGAACCCGCTGAGCCAGAAGGGTATCACCCTCAGTACGCACGCTGGCAGCTTGCAGACCTGCCCATCACCCCCACACAATGGAAGCTAACGCCCCGTAATGACACACTTAAACAACTGAGAACGGTCGGAACACTATTGGAGAGCGCTCTCGAAGCGGTTCACGCGGGCGACCCAGACCGAGAAGGTCAATTGCTGGTTGATGAAGTGATCAACTATTTCAATACCGAGGTTCCAGTCCATAGACTGTTGATCAATGACCTTACGCCACGGGCTATCTCAATAGCGTTAAGCCAGTTAAAGCCTAATAACGACTACCGGAATCTTTCGTACTCAGCCCAGTCCCGCCAACGCGCTGACTGGCTATATGGAATCAATCTAACCCGGGCCATCACCCTCATCTCCCGTCAACAAGGCAAGGAGGGCGTCTTTTCGGTTGGCCGAGTACAGACCCCTGTGCTCGGCCTCATCGTCAAAAGAGATGCAGAGATAGCGAACTTTAAAAGTACCCAGCACTTTACCGTTGAAGGGACATTTCACCCCATCAATAATGATCGTGAGCATTTCAGCTGCCAGTGGAAGATTCCACCGTCCAGGGCGGTGCATTGTGATGACCAGGGACGCCTGCTAAATCAGAAAGTGGCAGAACGGGTTGTCCAAAAAGTAAGGCCCTCACTGGACGATGAACGGCCAGAAGGGCATGTTATCAATGTCTCTGACAAGCAGACCAAAGAGTCGCCACCACTGCCCTTTTCACTATCGACATTGCAAATTGAAGCGGCAAAGCGCTATCGCTATAACCCTCAGTCGGTGCTTGATAGCTGTCAGATGCTGTATGAGAAATACCAGCTTATTACCTACCCTCGTTCAGATTGTCGATTTTTGCCAGACAGCCATTACCAACAGCGACATGATGTTTTAAACACCATTATCGCAAATTCACCTCGGCTAGCCGGGGTTATCCAGCAATGCAATTCGCAAATCCGCTCACGTGCCTGGAATGATAAGAAGGTCGAAGCGCACCATGCCATCATACCCACAGAGCGTCATTTTGATGTCAGTTCTCTACATGAGCGAGAACAAAATATTTACCATTTAATTTGTCGCAACTATATTGCGCAATTTTATCCCGATCTGATTACGGATGAGTCGAGTATCACTCTCTCCATTGCTATTGAATCCTTTGAGGGCAAGGCAAAAGCGATTAGACAGTGGGGTTGGAAAAAATTATTTCAAACAGGGTCCGGTGATAAAACGGCCAATCAGAAGCACCCTACATCGCTTCCAGCATTACGTGAGGGCGATATCGTCCTGTGTCATAGCGCAGAAGTGAAGTCTCATGAGACAACACCTCCCAGCCCCTTCACGGATGCCACATTGCTTTCCGCAATGACCAATATCGCCCGATTCGTTGAGGATGCCGACATTCGGAGAACGTTGAGAGAGACCGATGGCCTTGGTACAGAAGCGACTCGAGCAGGGATCATCGAAACGCTGTTCAAGCGTGGGTACATTATCAAAAACGGTCAATACATTCTTTCCACAGACAAAGGGAAAGGTCTGATAAACGCTCTCCCCCCGGTCTGTACCAAGCCTGACATGACCGCCACCTGGGAGGCTACTCTAGAAACCATTCACTCTGGCAGCACTAAGCCGGACGACTTTGTAACACGCCTAAGCAAAGAGATTGGGCATCTTATTGAACAATTGACTGGCCAGCCACTCCAAAAACATAGCCCTTCGACCCATGCGCCATCTAAACCACCAACATGCCCCAAATGCCAAGCGGCCATGGTGGAAAAAAGCGGTAAATACGGGAAGTTTTGGGCGTGCAGTGGCTTTCCAGAGTGTAAAGCGACCCTGCCATGGCGACTAAATACAACGCGAAAAGCGAAATCAGTTCAAAGCGCGGGATCCCCCCCCATCCCTTGCCCAAACTGCCATGCGCCGCTGGTAAAACGAACCGGCTCCAAAGGTGTGTTCTGGGGGTGTAGCAATTATCCGTCGTGTCGCCAGTCTTTTTCTGATATTGATGGAAGGCCGCACATTTCCATTCACAACAAGCGCTGATTTGAAACAATCAAACATAATAACGTAACGAACTCGAACAACTAAACTAATGACCTTTATCGATTTCTCTGGCAGAATCAAGTAGTAATGGTAGAAGTATATAAAAATAATCAAGCTGCAAAATTAACCACTCAGCATATTCAGCGATACCGGTTACCGAAATCAGCAAACTACTCAAATAGCCAGTGATGGCACCAGGGGATACACAATGAAAATTGGACTACTTGAAGATGAAGTAGAACAAGCCAAGAATTTAAGCCAGGCACTAGTAGAAAAAGGCCATGCCTGTGAATTTTTCCATAGTGGCCAGTCATTTTTATACGCTGTGACCCATAATAGTTACGACTTGCTGATCATGGATTGGCAGTTACCCGATATGGAAGGTACAGAAGCGTTAAGAGACGTGAGAAAAGAGTTGAATTGGAAAATTCCGGTTATATTTCTTACGCAACGAGACAGTGAAGAAGACATTATCACTGCGTTAGAGGCTGGCGCAGACGACTATCTGGTCAAACCAGCGAGAATTGGCGAACTGGTTGCACGAATCAGTGCATTGTCGCGAAGGGCTTCAAATGAAGGCGAGGCTAAAGAAGAAACATTTTCACAAGGCCCCTTCACAATTGACCTGAATACCAGAACCGATCTCCTTCATGGTGACCCGGTCCATCTGACCGATAAAGATTTCGACTTGGCCGTCTTTATGTTCCAGAATGTTGGCCGGTTACTGTCAAGAGATTATCTACTGGAGCGCGTCTGGGGTGTATCCAGCGACCTCAACACCCGTACCGTTGATACACACGTAAGCAGACTACGACGCAAGTTAGGAATAAAACCAGAAAACGGATTTCGCATAAAGACGATTTACCAGCATGGTTATCGACTGGAAACAGTTTCACCGTAACCGGTTATACCATAAATAATAGACGGCTGTTTCTGCCTACTTAAGCGTACAGCCTTTTACTGCGAGGTACGTTAGAAAACCATGATTTTTCTAATCACAGTTTTCTAATAGAGTTATGATGTCATCTATGCCCCGAAAATGGCTTTGCTTTATTGTGTTGCTATGTAGTGCATCAGGTCAGGTCTTGGCACAAAAGGCCCCCACATTGGGCGAAGAGACCTCAGGCCCTTTGCATATTGCTGCGTACGTTCCGGGAACAACCACGTTAGAACCAGCAACCAATAGCCCTATCGAGTGGCACTATACCATCAGACCCAAAGATAATATCTGGGCCCTAGGCGAGGAATTTCTCAATAGGAACCACGACTGGAATGATATTATTCGCCATAACAGGATCAAAAACCCCAAAACATTAACCGCCGGTACGATACTCAAGATACCGGTAGACTGGTTAAAACATCAGCCAGAACCGGCAATGGCAGTTTCGGTATCGGGTAATACCCTGTTCCGGCGGCATTTGGATAACCATTTTACTCGCCTTGAAAAGAACACCGAGTTGCGTATTGGGGATGAAGTCATTACCAATGACGGTTCTGTACTTATTCGATTTGCAGACAACGCTATCCTTCGGCTAGCACCTCAATCCAATTTGATCTTCAACCGGCTGACCCGATACGGTAAAACAGGTATGGCGGATACACGCCTCAGACTGCAAAAAGGCCGACTATCGACCCAGGTCAAACCGTTAAACCATCGCGGCTCGCGATACGAAATTAATACACCGTCGGCTGTGGCAGCGGTTCGAGGGACCGCTTTCAGACTGGAAGCTAACGGTGACATTTCTCAACTGGAAGTCACAGAAGGTGTGGTGAGTTTTAATAATGCAACGCAGACACTCTTACTGAATGCTGGACAGGGTGTTTCGTTACAAACTGGCAAACCTCATTCGACGATAATTGATCTACCTAAAGCCCCCGTTGCCATATCCACTATCACCCAGACCAAACAGCTTCCCGTCACATTTAGTTGGTATCGGCAAAAAGACATTACGACATACTATTACCAGCTTTTTAAAGACTCCGAACAGGGAGAGCTCATTGACGCCAGTTTTTTAGCGCAACCGGAAGTCACACTCGATCACCTAACCAACGGCACTTACCTCGTGGCCATGCGCGCTATTGATGGTCAGGGTTTCAATGGCATGGATCATCGCGTCAGTGTGGTGATCGGCATGATCGCAGAACCACCCACCTTATTGGCACCTGCGAATGATGAGTTAATTGAAAATGACATGCCGGAATTCACCTGGCAGTACAATAGCAAAAATGAACTCTCACAACTGGTACTCGCTCGGGACTTTGAATTTACCGACATTGTCAGCACATCCGAATATGCGCCTGACAACACCGCAATACCGGAAACCTCGCTTCTACCCGGCGAATACTATTGGCGGGTAAATACTCTAGCCGGAGGAAGCAGTACAGCCTT
>JBFKTM010000115.1:0-7651 GCA_041636295.1 Oleiphilaceae bacterium | reverse complement strand
CGTTTCAATAAATCCCAGCAAGATGCATTTTTACCCTTTGTAGAAGACGGAACCGTCATTTTTGTGGGTGCAACCACTGAAAATCCTTCTTTTGAGCTAAACAATGCTCTGCTTTCTCGGGCGAGAGTTTATACGTTGAAAAAGCTTTCAACTGAGTCGCTTGGACAATTAATTCGCAATGCTTTAAACGACGCTAGAGGCTTGGTTAGCGAAAAGGTTGAAATAGAGCCAGTACTAATTGAGTTAATCGCAAACAGTGCTGACGGAGATGCTCGTAAAGCGCTGAATATCTTAGAGATAGCTGTAGATTTAGCGGATGAGTTTGAAGGTAAGAAGGTCATAACCAAAGCAGTTCTTCAAGAGGTAATGCAGTCATCTCTACGTCACTTTGATAAAGGAGGGGATCTTTTTTACTAACAGATTTCAGCTCTCCATAAGTCAGTAAGAGGGTCAGACCCTGACGCCGCCCTGTATTGGTATGTCAGGATGTTAGATGGTGGATGTGACCCTCTCTATATTGCGCGCCGTGTAATAAGAATGGCCAGTGAAGATATTGGCAATGCTGATCCTCGTGCGCTTCAATTAGCACTGAATGCGTGGGATACTCAGCAGCGTCTGGGAGCGCCGGAAGGGGAGCTTACCATTGCTCAAGCCATTCTATACCTAGCCGTAGCTGCAAAAAGCAACGCAGTCTATACCGCATACAATCAATGTAGAGCGGACGTTAAGTTGCAGCCCGCTTATGATGTGCCGCCGCACTTGCGAAATGCTCCAACCCAGTTAATGAAAGAGTTAGGCTATGGTCAGGAGTATCGTTATGCTCATGATGAGCCCGACGCTTTTGCTGCCGGTGAGGCTTATTTGCCAGAGGAATTAAAGGGTGTTTCCTATTATCACCCAGTTGATAGAGGGTTGGAAAAGAAGATCGCTGAGAAACTTAAGTGGTTACGAGAACGAAATGAGTTAAGTACAATTCAGCGATATGATTAATGGTTAGAAAAACTAAGCAGAGTGATCTTTTAGAATGCTACAAATAATAGCAATCGCACTAGGGGGGGCATTAGGCGCTGTTTCACGTTATCTGGTGGTGGGGCTAATGACTGACTGGTTTGGTAACAGCTTTCCCTATGGCACCCTGGCAGTGAATATCATTGGTTCGTTTTTTATCGGAATCCTATATGTTGTTGTCGTACAGAAAATGCATGCCTCACCGGAGTTAAAAGCAATCATGGTGGTTGGATTTTTGGGGGCTTTCACGACATTTTCTACGTTCTCTCTGGAGGCATTCAACTATATTAATGAAGGACTCTTGCTAAATGCTGTTACCTACGTGCTAAGCTCCGTTATACTATGCATAATTTCGGTGTGGATCGGAGTTTCTGCCGCCAAGTTAGTTTAACTCGAATTCGTATGAGGCTCTTATTAGTCGGTAGCAATACTCAAAAAGAGCACTCGTTAAAATTACATAATTAGAAGATCAATACAGGAAAAGAACAAGTCCAATGTTAGATGCAAAAATCGTTCGCGCTAATGCTGAAGAAGTCGCTAGTAAATTAAATAAAAAGGGGTATGTGCTTGATACTGCCCGCTTCAACGCACTTGAAGAGCAGCGAAAAGTAATCCAGACAAAAACGGAAGAGCTGCAAAGTGAACGTAATACTCGCTCTAAAAATATTGGTAAGGCGAAGGCGTCGGGCGAAGACATAGCTCCCCTGCTTGAAGCTGTAAATGCGCTCGGCGATGAGCTGGAAAATGCTAAGAATGAGCTCAAGGATGTTCAGGAAGCGATGCATCAGCTTTTGGCTGAGATTCCTAATATTCCAGACGAAAGTGTTCCAGAGGGCAAGAGCGAAGACGATAACGTAGAAATCCGCCGTTGGGGTCAGCCAAAATCGTTTGGTTTTGAAATTAAAGACCACATTCAATTGGGCGAGCGTCTGGGGCAGTTGGACTTCGAGGCAGCCGCAAAATTGTCAGGCTCTCGCTTTGCTGTAATGAAAGGCGATATCGCTCGGCTACACCGTGCTCTTGCACAGTTTATGATAGATACTCACACGGCTGAGCACGGCTATGACGAAATATATGTACCGTATTTGGTTAATGCTGAAACACTGTTTGGTACTGGACAATTACCCAAATTTGAAGAAGATCTGTTTAAGGTGCCTGGCGAACGTGACTTCTATCTAATACCCACGGCAGAAGTACCTGTAACAAATATTGTGCGTAATGAAATAGTAGAAGCAGCACAACTCCCTCTCAAGTTTGTCTGTCACTCCCCCAGTTTTAGAAGTGAAGCGGGTTCTTACGGTAGAGATGTGAAAGGCCTGATCAGGCAGCACCAGTTTGATAAGGTTGAGCTCGTG
Organism: Oleiphilaceae bacterium; assembly: GCA_041636295.1. Taxonomy (GTDB): domain Bacteria; phylum Pseudomonadota; class Gammaproteobacteria; order Pseudomonadales; family Oleiphilaceae; genus Alkalimarinus. The sequence goes on along the minus strand of JBFKTM010000115.1, from coordinate 5,288 downwards.
CATGTGGTTGCTCCTGAAACATCGGATGACGCACTGGAAGCGCTGACAGGCCACGCAGAAGCCATTCTACAAAAATTGGAATTACCCTATCGCGTTGTAGCGCTTTGCGGAGGCGATCTTGGATTCTCTGCCGCTAAGACTTACGACTTGGAAGTTTGGTTGCCTGGGCAGGACACCTATCGAGAAATTTCGTCTTGTAGTAATACTCGCGACTTTCAAGCACGACGGATGCAAGCAAGATGGCGAAATCCGGAGACCGGCAAGCCTCAGTTGGTACACACCCTTAACGGCTCTGGCTTAGCAGTCGGTCGAACAATGATTGCCGTTATTGAAAATTACCAGCAAGAAGATGGTTCTATATTAATACCTGAAGTGCTTCGCCCTTATATGGGAGGCAAAGAAGTCATCGGTCAATAGTGGGTTTTGTTATGGATTTTTTACCACTTTTTTTTAATGTTAAAAACGCGTCAACGCTTGTGGTAGGTGGTGGCGACTCGGCGGCTAGGAAAGTAGAGCTTCTGCTTAAGGCCGGGGCTTGTGTAGATATTTGTACTGATGACCCTGTAACGTCTTTACAACGTTTAATTGAAGACAAAACAGTGAGGCTGGTTGCAGCCTCTTTTGATGCGGCACTATTAGACGGTATTGCACTGGTTGTAACCGCCACAGGCGATCATGACGAAGATAACCGGATTGCAACGCTCGCTAAAGAGCGAAATCTACCAGTCAACGTGGTTAATCAAACGGATATAAGCTCCTTTATATTTCCGTCAATAATAGATCGGTCTCCTATTATTGCTGCGGTTTCCAGTAGTGGATCGCTTCCGGTGTTGACACGTTTACTACGTAGTCGGCTTGAGTCGACTATACCTCAGTCGTTTGGTCGATTAGCGCGGCTTGCGGGTGAATATAAAGAGCAGGTTAGGGCACATTTTCCCGATTTAAATCAGCGCCGTCGGTTTTGGGAACATCATCTTGAAGGTCTTTTTGCAGAAAAAGTATTTTCAGGGCATGAAGCTGAGTCTCGAAAAATTCTTGAAAGCTCTATCAATGATGAAAAATTTGAGCCGGGTGGTGAGGTCTATTTGGTCGGGGCGGGCCCCGGAGATCCAGATCTTCTGACCTTCAAAGCATTAAGATTAATGCGCCAGGCAGACATTGTACTCTATGATCGGTTGGTATCACCCGCTATCCTTGATCTGGTAAGAACCGATGCCGAGCGGGTTGATGTGGGTAAGGAGAGAGCAAACCATACACTACCGCAACAACAGATCAATGAGTTGTTAGTCACACTGGCCAAGCAGGGGCGCCGTGTTTTAAGACTTAAAGGTGGAGACCCCTTTATTTTCGGGCGCGGTGGAGAGGAGATAGACCGTCTCAGTGAGGCACAGATTCCCTTTCAGGTCGTACCAGGAATAACAGCAGCTTCAGGATGCTCTGCCTATGCCGGTATACCGCTCACGCATCGAGACTACTCTCAGTCGGTCAGATTTATCACAGGCCACTTGAAAGACGATACCTGTAATTTGCCGTGGGCTGATTATGTGCAGGAAAATCAAACCTTGGTATTTTATATGGGGTTAGTAGGCCTTGAGATTATTTGTAATCAACTGATGGCTCATGGTATGTCTGCTGATGTCCCGATCGCTCTGGTATCAAAGGGAACGACCAAAGACCAGAAAGTAGTGACGGGTACACTGGCAACAATGCCTGATTTGGTAAAATTAAAGCAAGTCAAAGCACCGACCTTAATCATCATCGGTGAAGTTGTAAACTTGAGAAATAAGCTGCGCTGGATGGATTGATTTTAGGGGCGTATCTTAATGCTAGAGAAATAAAAAAGCGCCAATTGGCGCTTTTTTACGTTTTCGTCTGTACCCATCGTTACCGATTAGGGAGTACGTCTTTAAGCTTGGCGCGCATCTCTTTAAGCGTTCTTTCCGTTGTTTCCCAATCAATACAGGCGTCGGTTACTGAGACCCCATATTTTAACTGCGAAAGGTCTTCGGGAATTGATTGATTGCCGAAGTTAAGGTTACTTTCAATCATTAAGCTAACGATTGATTTATTACCTTCCAGGATCTGATGTGCCACATCCTGCACAACCAGGGGTTGTAAGTTTGCGTCTTTATTCGAGTTTGCATGACTACAATCAATCATGATGTTTTTCGCAAGTCCGGCTTTGTCCAACTGTTGTTCACAAACTGCAACGTTGACGGAGTCATAGTTGGGTTTACCGCCACCGCCACGGAGGACGATATGAGCATAAGGGTTGCCTTTGGTACGAATCACGGACACTTGCCCTTCACGATTAATACCCAGAAAGCTGTGGGGGTGTGAGACGGATTTGAGAGCATTGGTTGCCACTTCAAGATTACCGTCAGTACCATTTTTAAAACCAATGGCCACTGATAAACCACTACTCATCTCTCTGTGTGTCTGGGATTCGGTGGTTCGTGCACCGATTGCACTCCAGGATATAGTGTCTTGAAGATATTGGGGGGAAATGGGGTCTAGCGCTTCGGTTGCTGTGGGTAAGCCAATCTCGGCAATATCCATGAGCAGTTGTCGGCCTATATGCAAACCTTCTTCAATTTCAAAGGAGTCATTTAGGTGCGGATCATTAATAAGCCCTTTCCATCCTACAGTGGTTCGAGGTTTTTCGAAGTACACTCGCATTACCAGTACCAATGTGTCGCTTACTTCATCTGATAGTTTTTTCAGTCGTTGAGCGTACTCTTTGGCGGCATCGACATCATGAATAGAGCAGGGGCCAACGACCACGAATAGACGATGATCTTTGCGATCTAAAATGTTATTGATCGTCGCTCTTCCATTGCTTATGGTTTCAGCGGCCTTTTCTGTCAGCGGGATATCTTGTTTTAGCTTTTCAGGAGTGATTAGTATTTCCTGGCTTGCTACATTGACGTTGTCTAAAGAAGAGATGCTCATCAGCTTGTTCCAGTCTTTTTTAAATATATTTTCTTACACCAGGTAGCACTGCATGCCAATAACTAGCAGGTGGCAACCCTGTGTGACCGATAAAAAGTGAGGTTATGTTGCTTTATTCGTTAGAATAATGCAACGGAAGAGGTCAAGGATTATTACAAAAAAGAAAAACCCGCTAGGAAGCGGGTTTACTAGAAATTAATAGCTAATAACTTTAGGTAAATAGGGGAACTCATCTAATGGGCGAGTGTCGCATCTTCTTTCGCTACACCTTCTTTCACTATTAAGGTTTTTATTCGCACCCTTTGTTTGAGAAAATCTCCTATCATGTTTTCTGCGTTCTAAATTTAAATTATACATACCATACCCCCCGATTTAGCCGGGCAATACCATTATAACCTTTTGACAAACCGGGTATCATATTGTTTTGGATTAACAAATCAGCGCTAATAAACTGTGGTTGTTAAAATAAATATTAAAGATTTAACGCTATACTAATTAGTTTTCATCCAGAAATACCAAATAATTGAAATATGTCCCGTTGTAGGTCGGGTTTTAACTCGACAAATCAGTATCTTAACGGTAATCATTGTCGGGTTACCAACCGTAGGCGCTTTAGGCGAAACCTGACCTACGCTAAAAGTAGTCGTTTCTGGATGGGCACTAATTAGATATGTGCTGACTAAAATTATAATAAAAGCGTTATAGTAATATAAAAGGGCGTTAGGCTCCCGTCGGATATTAAAAAACTAATGAAATTTCATAATAATCAATAAGACAACTATCTATTCTGATGGCTGTTTGATTTTCACTACAAGGATCCAAGAGTGTTATCTATCTCGGATATTTTAAAAGAGCTACGTGTACCAGAGCTAAAATATGAAATTACAAACAATCAAGAAACTGAGCAACTTGAAGAGCAAATATGTGAGTTTTTAGAAAAACAGGCTGCAGACGTTTCAACTAGTTCGTTAGTTAAAGCCATAGCACCCCAGATACCGTCATTCAGCTTATCCCCCCGAATCTACAATGCTCTGTTTTTCAGTGATCGTTTGGTTGATGTCTTTTGTCGTAAAGTCGATGTTGACGATAAAATAATAAGTCTATTGAGTCTCTGGCGAATACCAATTGCCAAACTGCTTATTAAGTATCCACACCTTTTAGAGGCTGAAAATAGTCCTATTTTTGCGCTAATTGATAACATATGTGTTAGTCAGCAAGGTTGGACCGTAGAACCTGTTCGTCTTAGTCAACAATTAATTACTCGTGTCACAGTGCTATATGAAGCGCTTATTAATATTCCTGACGACTCGTCTGAGTATTGTGTTCAGCTGTATGATCGTTGGTGTTCGGAGGAAACTGTACTACGGGAACGTCAAAATAAAATATTTGAGCGCCTTGTTAAAACGGAACAAGGCGCTGCAACCTCTCGATACTCTATTGAGTTTAGTCGCTACTCATTAGGCCGACTGGCTAAAGGTAAAGTATTACCCACCGCCATTTGTGATTTCCTTGCTGAACAATGGTTTGAGGTGCTTAGAATCACGCTGCTCAATCGCACGAAAGAGGATGGCTGGGAGTCTTTAGTATCGCTGACCGATTGTTTTATTTCGATATTTTCACAACATGCGAGCAAGAACAGGGAAGTGCTGTTTAAAATGGCTGAAAGTCTCGTCGATGACATGGCTCATGTAGCAGCGCATAGTGGCGTAAAAATTGAGGATGAGACGTGGGAAATGATACAGCAGCTATTAATCTCAGTTTTGCAATCAGAAACGATAGAGAGAAAACCACTATCGATGGACGCGCCCTGTATTGACTTTGATAATAGAAAACCTCCATCGGACGAGGAATTGACTAGCTGGGTTGGTCAATGGTTTCTATTTGATGAGAATCATTCTACCGGTAGATTGAAGTTTGCGAGTTATTTTGGCGATTCACGAGAGATATTGTGGTTAAACCATGCGGGCATGAAATCACTAATAATGCCTTATGACGTGTTTAAACAACGATATTCAAAAGGCGTTATCAAACTTTTGCCCCCTTGTTATGCGATTAGTCAGGTATACCTTGAGACTAAGCGTGGTCTAGGAAAAGTTTCCCAGGCACAACTTGATGCAAGGGAAAGAGCAAGAGTTAAAGCCGAGCAAGAGGCTGCCCAATTAAAACTAGCCAAACAAAAGGCATTAGAACTTACACGTCTAAAAGAGCAAGAAGCTGCTAAGCTATTAGAAGAGCAAAGAACTCAGCGTGCTGAAAAATCCAGAATTGAGAAAGAGCAAGCTGTTCTGAAAGTGATATCAGGCATGACACTTGGATCGTGGATAGCCGTGGGAGGT
>JBFKTM010000114.1:0-7660 GCA_041636295.1 Oleiphilaceae bacterium | reverse complement strand
CCGCAGTGCCGCCACCACTTTAGAGGCCCGGTCACTGGCAACGCTGACAATACGATCATTGATGCGTAGACTTATCAGCTGATGGGCGGTTTCGAAAATCAGGCGATGACGAGGGTGGCACAATAGTGACAAGTCGGCTTTTCGTATTCCGGTAAAACCCAACTCAACCAATAATGAAACAAAATCATCACTATTTTCGATACCCTGTGCCGCTAACCCGGTCTTCACTGCCTGCCGCCGCGTGTCCATCAACGCAGAATTAAGCCCCCTATTTTCAGGTGTTCGCTCACACAATTGAACAAATGCACTAAACGCCTCGGTAGAGAGTTCCTGCACAAGAACGGGTAATTTACTTAACAAATGATCAATACAGAGACTGGAATCCTTAATAGTGGATCGAATAATGCCTAATGGGGTGTTAATTTCATGAGCAACGCCTGCAATAAGTTGATCCAATGCTGCCATTTTACCCGACTGAATTAATTGAGCCTGGGTCTTTACGAGCTCCCGGTGTTGGCCTTCCAGACTTTTAAGCGTCACCTGTAGCTCATTAGTACGCTCATTAACGGCCTCTCGATAGTCATTTAAGTGTTCATTCTGTGACTCAATACGTTGCTCTAACACTTGGGTGTGCAGGTGACATTGATCAAAATGTTTTTTGTGGGAATACGCTGACAATAACAGTGACCAGCCCGCAGCTAGACCTATTACCACCTCACTGGATAGACCAAAAGCCGGATTCCACACCACCAAAGAGTGTGCAATTACGATGGGTATACAGATAATAGTCAACCACAGTAGTTTGATGCGCTGTTCAGGAGTCCATAAACAAAAGAGCAGTACGGCACTTCCGAAGAGTAACAGCAAGCTGCGCCCAAACTGACTATCTGAAAATGCCCCCCCTCCTTGGTATATAAAAATCAGGCAAAATAACAGTTCCAATACATAAAGTACGGCTAAATACTTCAGCAATAAGAAGAGTATTGGCGCTCGGGACGGTAAATCCAAAAAATGCCCTATCAAAAACAACGTGGTAATCTGCACACCGGTTTGTGCAATATGATCAAGAGGAACACGCCTCGCTTCCGGCAGCCAAGACCACAATAGCCAGGCCTCATTACTACTTAATAGCAACAAGGTGCCAAACGCACTCAGCATTCCAAGTAGCAGAAACAGTGGTTTCTTAAACCAGGCATAGCTCAGCAGATGGTAAGGTGTGAGGAGCAACAGGAATGAGGTAAGCATATTAAGTCACCCCCCCCAATAAATCATCATACTGGCTTGCCAAGCAATCCACTCTGTAATTACAGAGCACGCCAAAAGCGCTCCATTAATTCGATACAACGGGTCGGATTCTCAATCGGACCTTCATGAGCAGCATTGGGAATCAGATCCATCTGAGCATTCGGCAATAGCGAATAGAGATGTTCAGCGTGGGGTAAAAAGTATTCATCATCAGCACCGCACATCAGCAACACAGGGTGTTTAATCTGGGAGTAATCCAAAACGACTGAGCGGTTGGCCCACAATGAGGTAATATGCAGAGCAGCAGGATCCATTGCCAGTACTCGCCGACGTTGCTGCTCCCGTTTCACCCGCATTGCTTCAGATGTTAGAAAAGAGCTGTCAAAGAAAAACGGCTCTGAGAACATATAATCTGCCAACGCCGTCATCCCCTGCGAACGCCACTGACTAATGGCCAGATTGAAATTCTGTTTATCCTCCAATGTCGGCTCAAGGGAGCTAGGACCGATCAACACTAATGACTTAATTCGTTGCGGATGACTGACACTAGTTCTCATTCCCCACTCAGAACCAATGGAACATCCTACATAGTGAAAGTTCGGCAGCCGCAGAGTTTCTACAATATTGATAATATCCTGCTGGATCGTGTCATAAGAGACATCAGCTACATTTTTACAGCTGTCGCCATGACCGGGTAAATCAAAAGCAAAAACCTCTATCTGATGCTCCGCACAAAAATAAGCAGCAATCTCATCCCATAGATGCTTATCAAAAAGAATACTATGAATCATGACCACAGTATCCTTGACCTCAGACCCCACCGGACGCCAACGGCTATAAGCCCACATTCGTCCAGATTGAGTGATCACAGAGTGTGGTTCAACTCTATATTTCAAGTGGTTTAACGGATTCAGCATATCGTTACTCTTTTGTCTTTGAGAAGTATCCAGCCAGAATTATTATAAGTACTCACCAGATCAATAAACCTGACAAGGCGGCTTTCGATGCGCAGTATAGCATCCCCCTGCTATCAAGATGTCGCATTAACAGCGTGTGCATCCATCAGCTCGATAACTTTTTGGATTTTTCTTTTTTTGGCGTTTTCATAAGCGGTCATACCTAGGTTGTCTGGTTCAAAGGGATCCACGCCCAATTTCAGTAACTGGCGAACCGAGTCAACACGTTCTTTATCCAGATGAGCTGCCGTCAGGGTATGAGAACAGAGACGGTGCAAAGGATTCTTACCATGGATATCGCGAGCAGTACATCGAGCCCCGCTGTTCAGCAGAAGTTTCAAAATTGCAAAGTTAGCCCGACTGGCGGCGATGTGGAGCGAGTTGGCCCGCATTTTGTTCTCTACATTAACATCCGCACCAAAACGCAGCAGTTGTTTTACCACCGCCAGCCGATCATGTTTAACGGCCAAATGCAGTAACTGGTCGCCGGTAGCGGTTCGTTGATGTACATTGGCTCCCAGAGCTAACAGCCCAGCAACAACCATGGCATCACCGCTGGTTACTGCATCGACAATTAGTACATTCTTTTGCTGCTCGACCTGTTTTAAGGCATCTATTTGCAAAGAGCGTTGTCGGCAAGCAATCAAACGGTAATGCAATGACATGGCTACGATTAAAACGACCACCGCACAAGATAGGATGTATACCCTATCCAGACTAATCATTTCACTTTGAAAAAGCATATTGGCTGCCAGTGCAGTCAGAGCCATAATATACATTCCGATAATAAAGCTTTGGCCGTAGATACCAACAAGTTTCGAACCATAACTATAGTGGGTGAACAACAAAAAGCTCAGTAGAAGTAGGGTAATTGCTTCTGGCCAAGGCATTATTTCGTGCCCTCTCATGGCAAGATAGTTCGCCAGTAGCAAGGCTCCACTCCCAAGACATCCGATTAAAGGATTAAAAAACATCCGTCGACACCGCTTGAGTGCAGCAACTCCCGCTTCATCATGACTCCAGATCAGATGACAACTTAAAAAACAGGTCATGAATCCGGTAAAGGTATTAATCCCAAGAGTAGAATACTCAGGGAGCAAAGAAAGGTCGTCAGCCCCCCCCATGAACACCAGTAACAGCACCGACAGCACTAAACTAGTATTGAGACACAACACCAATACCACGTGAACAGCTGGGTAACTAAACATTTGTTTTAGCTTGGAAAATGGTCGAATGTAGTTTTTCTGCTCCACCATTTTGAATACCCACGTCTGGCTAAATGTCCCAAACTGAGCGAGCATAAATAGCGCTAACGGCACACCATCTATTAACAAAAGCAAGTTGCACAATGGCCCCCAGTAATCACTGGAATCCCTCGCGAACTGGTTTAAACTGTCGGCAAAAATGACCTCTGATGAATAGACATTTGTCATCATCAATATAATCAAAGCGGCTTCAGCGATCAGTAAAAAATAGAGCAGTACTTTGAGGCTGAACCAATAGTGGGGGTAAGCCAACTTCAAGCCTAATTGATAAAGTGACGACTTGCTTAACAAAAATTCGTTAAGCCGATAAGCAGCTTTGTTATCTTGAATCATTGTAACTCAGTGACAAATGACGTTTGGCCAAATTGGCCACAATTAGAAGCAAACATATGAGACCAGCAATACAGGGTGTTCGTTATACTGCCAGAGCGTGTACAGGTCAAGTTCAGGCAGCAAGCCGACTAACGACAACCTCAACACAGATCGGAATAGTGGCTGGTAACTCACTAAACTTAAAAGAAAGAATAAAAATTAATAGTTAAAACAATGCTACATCTCATTTGCTTTACGATACCCCCCCTCATAATCAAAAATGCGCTCTTTAACCCGCCAGATATTCCCTGCTTTTCTCGCGACCACAAAATCGGGCGCCGTAAAATGTGCTGCAGAATTCACTACATCCTCTATTTTGGAGAACTGCTGCGGTGATGTACTTTGATTAAACCGACGACCAAAATGGAGATTAAAAATATGCCGCTGCCCTTTATGAGAAAAATCAAATGACTCACTCAGCTCAACCCCGTTTTCATCATGATAGATAATTTTGAGCCGGTCACGGTCCTTGCCAAACGTGACGCCCGCGCACCGAATGACCATCGCGTTTTTCAGCCGCAGTGCAGCTTTCAGTTGTTCGTCCGGGTCAATCATCGCCTCGTGACAGGTTTGACACTCCCTTGCAGCGATATCGTTTTCCGCGCCACAATGGCGACACTCTTTAAAACGAAAGCGATAATCACAGAGCACTCTCTGCCCGTTATGATCCAGCTCATAGCCCCAACACCGTCGGCCATAATGCTCCATGATCTGGCCCTGCTCGTCTGTTTTGCCCCAGAAGGTATTGGCAAAATCGCACTTCGGACAATGGATCATCACAGGCACACTGTCTGAAGTAGGTTTTCGGGTACCCACTTCGGGATAAAACAGATCAAAGCCATTGCCGGCATAGTCAATGACCAGACAATCATCTTTGTTTTCTGAAAGACGCAAACCACGTCCGACGATCTGCTGATACAAGCTTACGGATTCGGTAGGACGTAATATGGCAATCATATCAACATGGGGGGCATCAAAGCCGGTTGTTAAGACACTGACATTCACCAAAAAACGAAGCTCTCGCGCTTTGAAACGTCTAATCAGTTCATTGCGTTCATGATCCGGCGTATCCCCCGTTATCAGTGCCGTTTCAGCCGGTTCCAGATAACCGGCAATTTCGGCAGCATGCTTAACGCTGGCCGCAAAAATCATAACGCCTTGTCGGGGCGGCTCACTGTCTGCCAACACCTTGATCTGCTCTGTAATACCTTGAGTCACCCGAGGATAACGGCTCAGCAGCTGATTCACTTCACGCTCAGGGTATTGGCCACTGGCATTGGCTTTAAGACTAGAGAAGTCATAATGCGCAATGGTTGCATCGACCATTTGGGGAGGGGTCAGGTAGCCGTTCTTAATCATAAAATTGAGCGGCAATTCGTAAATACAGTTAATAAAGGGGCGAGGCTCTGAGGAACGGGTAAAACCGTGATAGTGGTACTGGTAGATCCAGCCAATCCCCATTCGGTAAGGGGTTGCGGTTAACCCCAGAATTTTAAGTTGCCTGTTATGCTGTTGTAGCTGTCGAACCAGAGCCAGATATTGGCTTTCATGCTCTTTGGTTTGGCTCTCTGGTGGCACCTCTTCTAACTGAGCGTTGTTATCCAGAGCATCATCTGACCGAACACTGTCGTCAACCACACCACTGACCCGGTGACACTCATCAATAATGACCAGGGAGTATGCTTCGGAGAAGTCATCCAAATTTCGGGCAACCGATTGAATACTGGCAAACGTCACCTGGTGGGACGTACATTTCTGTTTCAGCCCTGCTGAATAGATGCCCGCGTTAAGCCCGTAACTTTCATACTTGGCATGATTTTGTTCAACCAACTCTTTAACATGGGCCAGCACTAATATCTTGCGTTTAGCAAGCCTCGCCAACTCAGCAATCACCAAGCTCTTGCCTGCGCCGGTAGGCAGTACAATAACCGCCGACTCATCACTCTTGCGGAAATGCTCTACGGTTGCTCGAACCGCATCACGCTGATAATTGCGAAGGATAAAGGCCATATCGGTTTTCGGTGATCCGTATTCAAAAATAATTGTTCAGAACGAGTTGTTCAGAACGAATTGTTCAAAAACATTGGGTTGTTAGCGTATGTCTAAAGGCAACTCAACATAAAGGTCGACGACCGTTATACCGAGACCACGCCAAACGATCAACAATAGCCATTCAAAACCCCACAGGAACAGAGTAAAATTGTCACTACGGTATCGTCCTGATACTGCCCGATAACTGTTATCAACCGACTAGTTGCCTCACGCTATGACAGAAAATGATCCCCAATCCCCTCTTCCACAACGGACGCCTCGCATAGGGATAGTCGGTGGGGGAATGGCTGGCTCAACTGTGGCATTACGATTAGCAGAGTTAGGAACCGAAGTCATACTGTTTGAAGCGGGCGAAACCCTGGTAAATGGCCCGCCTATCTGCCATCTCCACGCGGGCGGTAACCTCTACCGTGAAATTTCTGACGACCAGTGCATTACATTATTGCGTCAATCCATTGAGACGCTACGTGTCTATCCTCACACGGCCAATATTCGCCCGACCGTTATTGCCATCCCCAATCACGACAGTGGCTCACCAGACAAGTTACTGCCCCGTCTTCAAAAACTACAACAAGAGTATGCCACGCTCATCGAGCAAGACCCAAACAACCGGGTACTCGGGGCCGCAAGTGATTATTATAAACTCTATGACCGTAAAACTCTGAACGCACTGGCCCAACAAGAGACACCACAACAGGCCCTGACTTTAGATGATTGGATGATTCCGGTTGCCAAAAATCTCAACCTGGATCAATTCAAGCTACCTCTCATCATCGTGCAGGAATATGGACTCAGCATCTTCCGTATCGCCGCTACCGTCAGTCTGGCATTGGCAAAGCTACCCGCTTGTACGGTGCTGACCAGTACCAAAGTGACCCATATTGAGCAAAAGAAAACCGATCACCGCTGGAAGATTAGCTATCAATCGCCCTCTAAACAGGAACACACCGTAACGGTAGACTATCTGGTGAATGCCTGTGGTTACCGTACGGGCACGTTAGATGACATGCCTGGATTCAAGCGCGACCGGCTCGTTGAATTTAAAGCGGCCTACGTCACCCACTGGCCATCATGCCAGGGCGAATGGCCTGAAGTGATCTTCCACGGCGAACGTGGCACACCTCATGGCATGGCTCAACTAACACCCTACCCCAACGGTTATTTTCAGCTGCACGGAATGACCGAAGAGATTACGCTATTTAAAGAAGGGTTGGCGGCCTCTACCGCACGCAGCGCACAACCACAGCTCAACAATCTTTTTGTACGCAAACTCACCGATCGCTGGTATCAAACTGAGATAGAACGCCGAACCAGCCGTGCAATAGCCCACGTGGCTCAGTTTATTCCCCGTTTTAAAGACGCCCAAGTCGGAGGAAACCCGATGTTTGGCGCGCAACAAATTCCTGGTGATGACCCCACCCTACGAGCCGCCGATGTATCGTTTGCTGGGTCACGTTATGCCCGCGCGGAAATCGTTAAAGCCTCTTCGGCACTGGCTGTTGCCGAGGCGATTGTCACTAGATTAAAAGAAGAGTCATTAATAGACACCACAACGATAGATGAAAGTGCAGAAGTTTCGCAGCACTTCCCGGTGACTAACACATTAAGCCCTGATGAAGTAACCAGATTGGCAGAGAAGCTGGCGACGAACCGAACATGCCCAGCCGAGCTGGCGCGGCCCGTTGGTCAGCCGACCGAACCGAATGTACAACCCAAGCCCCGATTAACCGAATGCTAATTAAGTGACAAGTGCCGGTTAACGATATATTG
>JBFKTM010000113.1:0-7704 GCA_041636295.1 Oleiphilaceae bacterium | reverse complement strand
GTCTCATGCTGAGGGGGAGCAACCGCAGGGGCTTTATTTCGATATTGTAACCGCCCTTTTTGATGATATGGGCGTGCCATATGAGGTAGCCACGCTACCCTTTAAGCGAGCACTGCTCTATGCCTATGAAGGAAGGGGCATCGTTGTGGGTATTTTCAAAACCTCAGAGCGGGCCACAAAGCTTGATTTCTCAGACTCTTTTTATGATTCCAAGGTTGTTCTTTTTGTTCGACGAGGCCAGGGCTTCCCTTTGACCTCGGTGGCTGATTTAAAGGGTAAGCGAATTGCCACCAAACTGGGATGGAGTTATGGGGCGGCATTCGATGAGGCCAGAGCGAGGTCGGAATTCCAGACGTTTGATGGTGACAGTACCAGAAATTTCAGATTGATTATCGAGAGCAGGGTTGATGCGTTTATAGATAACCACCTGTCCGGGCTCTATACCATCAGAAAAATGGACGTTGAGAATAAAATTGAGGTGTTACCCCAGCCCATTGATATTGGACCACACTATCTCGGGGTTAAAAAGAATAGCCGTTCCGGGCTCATCAAGCGTTTCAATCAGCATTTGGAGATATTCAAGTCAGACGGACGTTATCAGAAAATTGTCTCTAAGTATCTTTAGTTGTCTTGTTCATCATGGCTTTAGAGGGTAAACACCGGATTAAATTGACAACTAGGTCTTTACATTGGTTTTGATGGAGGCTGAAGTCAGCTTATAAAAAAACCAATTTCATCTATCATGTAAAGGGAACTTTTGGCTTTTGATTAGGTGGTGCTGATGTTTTACTTGCAGTTAAGAGTATGGTCATGCTTGGCATTGTTGTTTGCTGTTGATGCGTTATATGCTAAAGAGCCTATCAAAGTTATCTGTTATACCTATTATCAATACCCGCCTTTTGTAACTGATATTAGTAATCAAAAAGGGTTGTCATACGAATTTATTCAGTTACTTAATTACCACCCTCTTAACGCAGACCGTTTCGATTTTTCATTGGTCTACCAGCCTCGCAAACGCCTTAACGAGTCCCTTAAAAGGGACGCCCAGATTGTGTTATGGGTTAACCCTTTGTTTTTTTCTGACAGAAATAAACAGTTGTATCATTGGACTGGTACATTATTAGTGGATCAGCAGGACTTTATTTCCAAAAAGAGCCGTCCATTTGATTATGCTGGCGTTTCCTCTCTGGCGAACAAACGGCTCGGAGGCGTTTTAGGGCATACCTACATTCATATTCAAGCGGCCATTGATAAAGGGCTAATTAAGCGGGAGGATGTGCTCAATGAAGAGGCAAATATAGGAAAGTTACTGCTTGACCGGATTGATACGTTTTTAATACCGCAATCAGCTATGAGGTATTATGAAGACCTTATGAAAATTCATGATCGTATTCACTACTCGGCAACGCCCCTCAATCGCTATTCACGACATATATTGATTCGAAGAGACGCAGACTCTGGGGTTATCGATTATATGAACAGCATTGTAGATGGGCTGAATAATAACGAATATTGGCGAGCTCTATTAAACAAATACCGCTTGGATCTCGTACCCTCTTCCCAGGAGTTATTGCCCTGAACGGTTGATAGCGGGCTTCGTTGCAGAGGGTTATATTTCCAATCACGATTAAGCTATTCTTGCGGTTTTTAAATAAGCGTAAGGGATCGCATGCAATGACAGTCTGCACAATTAATGACGCCTCGTCTCTCCGCAAACGACTACAGCGGGTTATTGAGAATAATCAGGTACAGCACCTGATACTGGGACTAATTCTTGTAAACTCAGTGACACTGGGGTTGGAAACCTTACCATCGTTGATGGCGCGTTACGGGTCACTTATAACGTTCTTGGACAGGCTGCTTCTGACGGTGTTTGTAATAGAGCTTCTCATCAGATTGTTTGTCTATCGATTTGCTTTCTTCCGTGATCCGTGGATGGTGTTTGATTTTATTGTGGTTAGCATTGCGTTGATTCCAGCCACAGGCCAGTTTTCGGTATTGCGAGCCTTAAGAGTATTAAGGGTGCTACGGATACTGACTATTGTCCCTTCTATGCGACGAGTCGTAGGCGCGTTACTGGCTGCTATCCCGGGGTTATCCTCTATCGCGCTGGTGTTGCTGCTGATCTACTATGTCTTTGCCGTTATCGCCACGAACCTGTTTGCCAATGATTACCCTGAATGGTTTGGGCACCTGGGGCACTCATTCTATACGCTGTTTCAGATCATGACGCTGGAGAGCTGGTCAATGGGGATCGCGCGCCCGGTGATGGAAACTTTCCCCTATGCCTGGGCTTTTTTTGTTCCTTTTATTCTGGTGGCTACGTTTACCATGCTCAACCTGTTTATCGCCATTATTGTGAATGCGATGCAGACCTTTAGCGAGAGTGAAAGTAAAGAGACGGTGGGGGCCGTGAAGGATGCCAGAGACCATATTGAGATGGATATGCATAGGGAGATGCAGGCTCTACGACAGGAGATCGGGGAGTTAAAAGCACTTATGCGTGAAGGATTGAATCAGAACGGTAAAGCACCATAACGGGCCCGCTAATCTTATGTATATTGGAAAAATCGCCCAAAAAACGGGGCTATCTATCAAAGCCATTCGGCTATATGAACAGATGGGGTTGATTCCAACCCCAAAACGTCTTGGCCGCTATCGAGTTTACCAGGACTCTGATGTTGATCTGCTGTTGTTGATAAAAGAGGCGAAGACCCTTGGCTTCACCTTGTCACAATTGCAATCCTCATTCACCTTTAAAAAGGGGCAGCTGGACTGGGAGGGTGTCACCCAACTCTTAACTGAACACAAGCGTAAAATCTATCGTGAGATTGCGTTGCTTAATGATCAGATCGCCAGAATTGACGACTGTCTGGGCCAGATAGAAAGTTGCCCGGAAATGAGTTGACTCTGCCCCTAAGGATAGACGGTATGCTCTCCATTATCGACTAACAAGGAGAGCAAATTGTGACAAAGCGTATTTTAGTACTGAGTGGCAACCCAAAGCAGAGCAGTTTCTCCGGGGTGTTGGCACATAGCTATGCCGAAGCAGCCAGCAAACATCACGATATCCGTTTTCACAACATAGCGGAGATGAATTTTGATGCCAATCTACATGAGGGCTATCAGCGGAATATTAGCTTGGAACCGGATCTAATTGAGTTTCAACAATCGATTCAGTGGGCTAATCATCTGGTTATTACGACGCCGATTTGGTGGGGAGCACTGCCAGCAAAGTTCAAGGGGGTTTTTGATCGGACATTTTTACCCGGCTTTGCCTTTAAATATGAAGAAGGAAAGACTCTACCGAACAAGTTGTTAACGGGTAAGAGCGCTAGGATTGTTATGACGATGGATACCCCAACCTGGTACTACCGGCATTTCCAGGGGGCCCCGGCATTGAAACAGCTCAAGATCACCACTTTGCAGTTTTGTGGTTTTAACAAGGTGAGAAATAACATGTTCGGGCCGATTATCGGTGCGAATTCGGCCAAACGTGAACAGTGGTTGGCGACGATGAAACGGCTCGGAAGGCAAGGGAGTTAATCAGATTGCTTATGTTGCATTATAGGGCGTAGAGGGGGTATCTCCAGGAACCCCCTAGGTAGGCCACCGCCCTCGGCGGTCTGCTCTTTTTTCGCTCCGTTAATGGTGAAGTATCGTCCTTATGTTGCCTTACTGAACGCCTAACTGCAGCTCAGCAACAACGTAACCGTTTGCCCCCGATAGCTTGATCAGGGTTCTGCCCTCTCCGGTGATTTTATGCCCTTCTGCAATGGCCTGGGTGACCAGTTTTTTCCATGCGTGTGGCAGTTCCGAGTGAGGCCCTTCATGGCGGAAAGTAATACATTTGAACGGGGCGGTTTGCTTAAACAGATATGAGCCTGCAGCCTGGGTCTCTTTCTCGACGGGCCAGCCAATTTGCGCGGTTAATGCTTGCGGATCAAAAGATTGCACGTTTTCGAATATGTAGGTAAAGGGGCCATCCAGCACGGTGCCTGTTTTTGTGGCGATGGTGTAGGCGGTTTTTTGCGCGATCTCATCACCCTGTTTGTGCATATTTTCATTTGAGAGGGTGTGCTTGCTGTAGAAAAAGTTAATACCTGGTAGGGTCGTTACTTCAAGCGTCTTTTCTACCGACGCGAATGTTGTCGAAGAGATGGAGATCATCAGGCCGGTAAAAATCCAGTAGGCAATTTTGTTTAGCATATTCAGCGAATCCTTCTATGTGATGAAATAGTTGTCGGTGAGTGTAGGAAGGTTATTTACTGCCTGCATTGGTACAAATGACGGAAAATAAAGAACGAAGGTGCAAAAAGACGCTTTTTGTCGAATTTGAGAGGTTGTTCTAAGAATGGCCGTTCATAATTAGCTGTTTGTGGGGGTGGGGGCAATTCTGCCCACACCCGTAAATTGCAATTAAGCAGGAATCAACAGCACCTTGCCTTTGTTTTTGCGATCTTCAATATACTGATGGGCTTCGGCGGCTTGATTGAAGGTAAAGGTTCGGTCTACATGGGGAGTGATCCAGCCTTCATTAACACCGTCTAGCAATTTGAACATCCACTGGCGGATTTTGGCATTTTCATGCCAGAGATGGCCCATGTTGACGCCAAACACGGCTTTATTGGTATTCATCAGGTTCACCGGGTGGAAGAAGGGCATCTGTACCGCTGTTTTTAGCAGTTTGAGTTTACCGTACCAGTTGGATTCGGACGCGACAGATATACCAAACATGCCCAGTCGACCGGTTGAGCGTAACGCGCGGTAACTTTTGCGCCAGTGGTTGCCTCCCAACGGGTCGATAATCAGTTCAACGCCTCGCCCCTTGGTGAGTGCCTTGAGTTCGCGTGACCAGTCTTGATTGCGATAATCAATGGCGTGGTCCAGCCCGCGCTGTTTTAAAAACTCATGTTTGCCCGGGCTGGCGGTTCCGTAAACGGTTGCGCCAATCTGTTTAGCTATTTCCAGTGCGGCAAGGCCAACGCCACCCCCTACATTGTGAATGAGGACGCTGTCGTCGGCGCTGAGCGCTCCCATGACCACTAGCAGCTGCCAGGCGGTTAGATAGTTAACCGGAATGGCAGCGGCTTGTTCAAATGTGAGTGATTCCGGTTTTTCAAAGATCTGATCAACAGGAACGCAGACCGTATCGGCGTAGCCATTAAAACGGGTGAGGCCAAATACCGCTTTTCCTTCCCAGCCTTTGTCAACCGAGGCACCGACTTGAGTCACAATGCCGGAGTATTCGTAGCCTACGCAACATGGCAGTGGTGGGGCATCGGGGTAGAGCCCCTGCCTCGCCAGGATATCAGCAAAGTTAATGCCGCAGGCTTTGGTTTCTATAACGACTTCGTCTGAATTAGGCGCAGGCGGTGGAAAATCTTGCACGGCCAATACATCGACTGTACCGGCTTGAGTGATCATGACCTTTTTCACAATGGTATTCCTCCATGAGATGGTTGATAAGGGTCGAATGAGCACTATTGTGCAACGGCTTTTAGATTATGTAAATGACCGGTGGTCATATAAAGTGAGTAGGCGTTCACGTATCATTGGTTTTTTACTGATCGACCTTGACTATCGGTGCTCCTGCCTTGAGGCGAAGAGGTGAACAATTTTTTTTGTTGACCAGGAAGTGACGCTCGAACTCTTCGGCGGGCTCTGGTCGGCCATAAAGAAAGCCCTGCGCTATATCACACCCCAGTTCCATTAAGAACTGTTGCTGGCTTGCTGTCTCAATACCTTCGGCAACGACTTTCAATTTGAGTGCCTGACCCAGCGTCATAACGGCTTCGGTAATGGCGGAGGCTTCGCTATCTGCGGGGGTCTCTTGGATAAATGATTTGTCTATTTTTAACTTGTCGACAGGGAGTCGCTTCAGGTAGCTGAGTGACGAATAACCGGTGCCAAAGTCATCAATGGCTAACTTGATATGGTGGCTGCGAAGTAGTGACAGCACGCTGATCGCGTCTTCTACCGACTCCATGATGAAGTTCTCGGTGACTTCCAGCTCCAGTTGATGGGGCGGGCAGCCGGTTGTCTGCAGTATGTGGGTAATTCGTTCAACCAGATTACGTTGGGCAATCTGTCGACCCGCGATATTGACCGAGATGGTGGGGAGGTAGAATCCGCACATTTGCCAGGAGACCAGTTGAGCACAGGCTTTAGTGAGCACATACTCACCCAGTTGGACAATAAGGCCGGTCTCTTCCGCGAGAGGAATAAACTTAACCGGTGAGATTAAACCATCGGTTGGGTGCTGCCAGCGGACCAATGCTTCGGCCCCGACCAAGGTGCCATCGTGCATATCAAACTGTGGTTGATAGTAAACCACCAGTTCCTCTTGCTCGATGGCTTTGCGCAGTTCGGACTCCAGTTTAATTCGCTTCATTGCCGCTTCTCCAAATTTTGGAGCATAGAACTCATAGCGGTTGCGTCCTTGTACCTTTGCCTGATGCATAGCCGCATCGGCGTTTTTTATCAGTGAAGTAATGTCATCGCCATCTTGAGGGAATAGGCTAATGCCGATGCTTGCCCCCAAAAACAGTTCTTGATGATTGCTATTGAATGGGTGTTTCAGTGTGGCTAACAGTTTTTCGGCAATTTCGTTCAGATTAGAGAACGAGTCACAGTGGTTCATTACAATAATGAACTCATCCCCTCCCCAGCGGGCGAGGATGTCGCTTGAGCGGATGTGAAACTTGAGCCGTTTCGTAACTTCAATCAGCAACTCGTCGCCTACATTGTGTCCCAGGCTATCGTTTACATGCTTGAAGTGATCCAGATCGATGAAAAACAGGGCGACTTGCTGTTGATGGCGCATGGCATGACGTATAGTGATATCGAGCTGAGCACGCAGCTTTAGTCGGTTGGGTAACTTGGTAAGTGGGTCGTGGTGTGCCAGGTACTCCAGTTTTTTTTCGGAGCGTTTAATCTTGCTGATATCAGAGAAGGTGCCAATATAGTTGATGGTATTGCCATGCTCGTCTTTAACGGCACTGATCATCAACCACTCGGGGTAGAGATGGCCCCGCTTTGTACGGTTCCATATTTCGCCCTGCCAACAGTCTTTGGCTTTAATTTCTGTCCACATGGCTTGGTAGAAAGCGATGTCATGTTTACCTGATTGCAGTATTTTCGGGGTGTGGCCTTTTGCTTCTTCCATTGTGTAGCCGGTAATCGTGGTGAATGCCCTATTTACTACAATAATCCTGGAGTGCTGATCAGTAATAAAGATGCCTTCATTGGTATTCTCGAAGATACGATTTGCCAGCACCATACGCTCTTCACTTTGCCGCTCTTTAGTAACATCCTGCAGAGTGCCGACCATGCAGCTTACATTACCTTGACTATCGAAAATGGCCTCTCCAATGGCCCTCACGATATGACAGCGACCTTCTGGTGTAAGTACCCGATAGTCCAGGTCGATAGTGCCAAAGTGGTCTATGGCATTGTAAATCGCCTCTTTTAGAGACTCTCGATCGTCAGGGTGAACGCGGCCGATAAATTCATCCCAGTGAATGAGAGTTTGAGGAATAGGGTAGCCTAGAATCCGGTAGGCCTCTCTGGAGCAGGTGACATTGTTGTCGGTAATGTTCCACTCCCAGCTGCCGAGTTTGGCTAATCGCTGAGCATCGGCCAGTTGGTTCTGGCTTCGGCGAAGGGCCTGTTCGGCATTTTTACGGTCGGTGATATTCTGGC
>JBFKTM010000112.1:0-7728 GCA_041636295.1 Oleiphilaceae bacterium | reverse complement strand
CCTGAACTTCGGTGGTATTGTCCAGCTCACTCATGTTGAAAGTGGTCTCTTCTCCCATGATCACATAACGTTCGGCCATGTTGCGCAGCTCCCGAACATTACCCGGCCAGTCGTAGCTCATCAGTTCATGTATTTTTTCTGGGCTGAGCGGAATGATCTCCCGTTGATATCGTGCCGAGGCGATGAGTGCGAAATGTTCGAACAATAGTGGGATATCGTCGGCTCTTTCTCGCAGTGAAGGGATATCAATGGAGACGATATTGAGTCGATAGAGCAGATCTTGCCGGAAATCACCCTTTTCAGACATGGCTTTCAAATCGATTTTAGTGGCCGCAATAATACGAATATCAAGTGGAATAAGCTGGTTGGCTCCTAACCGTTCAACCTGTCGCTCTTCGAGGACCCGCAGGATTTTGACTTGTAGCCCCATTGGCATGCTCTCTATTTCGTCCAGAAACAGCGTGCCGCCATTGGCATGTTCGAACTTGCCTATTCTTACTTTATCGGCCCCGGTAAAGGCACCGGCTTCATGACCAAATAACTCACTTTCAATCAGGTTCTCAGGAATCGCCCCGCAGTTGATGGCGACAAAGTTTTTGTCCCGCCTCACGCTGTGTTCATGTAGATAGCGTGCGACTAACTCTTTGCCGACACCGGTTTCGCCATTGAGCAGAATGTCGGTAGGCGTATCCATAACCTGATGGAGTACTTTACGCATTTTTACCACAGGAGGCGTATTCCCCAGAATGCGTGGCCCCGGACTGTTATGGGCCTCTAACTCTTTACGGAGATTGCGATTTTCAAGGGTAAGCTCGCGCTTTTCCAGTGCGCGGCGGACCACATCGGTAATCTGTTCATTGGAGAAGGGTTTTTCAATAAAATCGTAGGCACCGCCCTGAATCGCCGACACCGCCATTGAAATATCGCCGTGGCCGGTGACCAGAATAATAGGGATATCCTTATCGATCGCTTGAACCTGTTCCATCAGTTGCAGTCCATTCATGACCGGCATATTGATGTCTGAAATAATCACACCCGGCCACTCATGATCGAGGTGTGGCAGTGCAGCGGCGGCAGCTTCGAAGCTGGTTACCCGGTAGTCAGCCAGCTCCAGCGTCTGCTGTACGGCCATACGCACGGACTGTTCATCGTCAATAAAAAAGACCTCAACCGCTTTCTGGGAAGTAGACTCGGCGTGGGCTATGGGTGACTCGACTACGGAGGCCTGAGACGGTGTGTATTCAGTCAATCGATTGCTCCTGAATGGGAATTGCATTGTTATTGCTGTCAATGCTGTTATTGCTGTCAGTGCCAGATAGCTGTGTCGGTAGCTCTATAGAGAATACCGCCCCGCCGTTGGCGCTGTTTGATGCGGTCAGGGAGCCGTGCATGGCCTCTACAATCCGGTGTGAGATGGAGAGGCCGAGGCCAAGACCCTGACTGATATCTTTGGTGGTAAAAAAGGGTTCAAAAATCTGCGATATATTGTCTTCCGCAATGCCCGGACCGCTGTCGTGAACCTCAATGAGGATGCTGTTATCACGCTGTGTCAGGGTGATGGTGATCTGCTTTTTCGGGCAATCGCTCATCGCCTGACAGGCGTTAGAAATCAGATTGATAAAGACCTGCTCCAGCCTAACCAGATCGCCCAGTACCTGATGTGGAGTGTTATCTGCCTGAACAGTAATGGCCACCTGTTGTCGCTTGATCTGCGGTGACATAATCTTTATTGCTTCGTTAAGGCTTACCAGCACATCAACAGGGGCCAGGGTCTCCCCCCGCTTGCGAGAAAACACTTTCAGCTGAGCAATAATGGAGGCCATGTGATCGGTCAGGTGGATCACCTCGGTCAGATTGCTATGGGTGGTCTCAATATTACCGCGTTGTAAAAACTGTTGGGCATTTTGAGTGTAACTTCGAATGGCCGTCAGCGGCTGGTTTAATTCGTGATTAATTCCCGCCGATATTTGACCCAGTACCGCCATTTTGGCTGCTTGAATCAGTTCTTCCTGGGTCTGTTTCAAGGCCTCTTCCGCCTTATGACGTTCATCGATCTCATCTCTAAGGCGACAGTTGGACTGTTCCAGGTCAGACGTTCGCTCTTTGACCCGAAGTTCCAGCAGGTCTTTGGCCTGTTCCAGTTTTCGCTCATTACGAATGCGCTCAATAATAAAAAGAACGATGAGCACTATGACAAAATACACGGAGACGGCGATGAGTAGTGCATTTCTAACCTGCACATTGATGGATGTGGTTTTTGACAGGGCATGAACGCGCCAGCCGGCGATGGGCATATCCAGCTGCTGTGAGAGGTATTGAGCGGGCTTGCCAGCGCGGTCATCAATGGTCAACAGAGTGGCCGGTTGTGCCGAGTCGGTCAGTGTTTTATTGCGCTGTTTAACGGGAATGGCCGCGGGAATATATTCACCGTAGCGTTTTCCCGCTTTTAATTCAGCCATCTTGATGGGGTCTATATCGCCAAAGCTATTGAGTCGCCACTCGGCTCGGGTACTGATAAAAATAACACCGTCAGGGTCGGTAACTATTAGTTCAATATCATTACTCTCCCACGGGCTGGCCCAGCGAGCCTCGACATCGGCCAGACTGATTTTAAGCACCACCACGCCCAGTATGTTGTCATCATCCGAAATAGGAGCCGAGAAGTAATAACCCCGCAGGTTGGAGGTGGTGCCTAAGGCATAATAGTGAGCATTCTGCCCCATCATGGCATCACTGAAATAGGGGCGAAACGAGAAGTTTTTACCAATAAACGAGATAGGGGTATCCCAATTGCTGGAGGCAACCGTTTCGCCGCTTGAATCGAGAATATAGATGTCAGAGGAGCGGTTGATCTGGTTAATAGTGGTCAAGTAACGATTGATCTTATCAATTTTTTCGGAGTTGGACTGATCGCCTAAAAAATGCCTGAGTTCCGGATTGATGGATAACTGGTGGGGAACCGACTCATATTTCTGCAAAATCGCCCGTAGGCCAGAGGAAAAACGAAACAGTTCGTTCATATTCTGCTGGCTAAGGTGGCTATAGGCCGCAGCGGTGGACCAGTGCTGTACCTGCCACACGACCAGCAGAAGCAGGAGAATGAGCAGGCTAACCAGTAACCCCCGTTGATAAGTTGGTTTGATATCGTTTATAAAGATCACATTCACTATTGAAAAGAGGCGTAAATTGCCCCGAACTGTATTTAATGGCAGATTCCGGTTTAATTATAGCGGATTGTATGCCATTGCAGAGGTAGACTATTGGCTTGCATCAAGATTAGCATGGTCTATAACAGGATGGATGGTCAACAGAGCGATCCCCAGCAAGGTGCCACATGCAGAAAGAGTATAAGCGAATAAGTCGTCGGACCCGGTTACTACTGGCTCGCTCGGAGGGGCTGGATGTCGACTTCAAGCGCGATCTAGTGGGGGTAAAACACAAGACGCTGATCGCCTTTGCTAACTCCCATGCAGGGGGGACGATACTGGTTGGGGTGGAAGAATATACTTCTGAAGATGGTTTGCAACGAGGCCGCATTGTCGGCTGTGATGTGAGTGACAAAGGACGCCTGCAGATTCAGAATAAAGCACTCAGTTGTATTCCGCCCCTTAACATTCAAATCGTTACTGAAAATATTAACAGCAAACCGATGCTGCGAATCGAGGTCCCCTCCGGTACGCAAAAACCCTACTGTAGCCAGTCGGGAGAATACAGTATCCGTGCCGATGGTCGGAACCGAGCGTTGCAGCCCGGTGATATGCTGCACCTTTTTATGGAGCGGGAAAGTGAGCAGTTTTTACAGCGCTTCAAATATGCCGTAGGCAAACTGGAGCAACAGGTGGAAGTGATGGACAACGAGTTGCGAGACGGCGTTGACCAGATGATCGAAGATATCACACGACTCGATAAGGATACCGCCACTATTCTCAATGAGCTGTATGGCCGCTCGCTGGATCTCAAGCGGGAAACAGAATACTCAAAGCGACATGACCATCATGTAGAGCGTAAAATCCAGCGCCTGAAACATGGGCTGGACCACAAATACAAAGAGCTGGCACGTCGTATTGGCGATCTCAACCTGAAAGTGGATGCTCTGTTAAATCATCTTCAGGTGGAAGACCCTTTGCGCAGCCGAGCCCGCGAGCAAATAATTGAAATGGCTCGGATGATTCAAGAGAAAGATAACCCGGATCTGCTGGCTGATTTCACCGATGTTCTGGCGCACATCTACCCGGATATTGACGCCAACACATTGGACCGCTGGGTCAATGAGGCTTTAAGCGGCCCCCCGACTGGCAGCACCTCTCATTGAATACCTCTTATGAGCATTGAGCGAATGGGAGATCATTGGATTTATCTATGACAGCAGCGATGACCTATGAACGACTGGAGCCGGTCGCCTATCCACTGGCGAACCGCTTTTATAAGCAGGCGCGGGAAAAAGGCAAAACCCAGAGCCGGGATGAGGTCTATATTGCCCGGCAGGGGCAACAGATCGTGGCGGCCGTCAGGTTATGTCCTCTCAATGGAAACCCGGCCGTGTCTGGTAAGAACCACGTAGTGTCCAACGAAAAACAGAGAGTGCCTGAGTTGGTAATCGCACCAGATATACTACTGTTGCGCAGTCTGGCGGTACTGCCGGAACTGCGTCGTACCGGAGTGGGTAGCGGATTGATGAATTATGTGGCAGAACAGTTAGGTGCCCGCCTGTGTTGGTGCTACCCTTTCTCCTGGTTACAGAGCTTTTACGAAGCATTCGGGTTTCGAGTGGTGGAGCCTGAACAAGCCCCGGCGCTGGTTCGCACACCCTATGAAACCTACCGTCGTCAGGGTCGAGATATTCTGATCATGAAGCGATAAAATAGTTAAACTATTTCAACACTTATGCGCTATAGTGCAGGTATTGAAAGCTCTGAAATTGAGCGGGCCAATGGAATATCAAATCGAGTATCAGAGAGACAGGTCGTGACATCACAAGACAGTCTTACCAGTAGAGAAGAGATGGGTCGTTTTTCTGCGAGAGGGTCGTTTGTCTGCCGCTGTGATGATTGCCGATTACCGCAGATGGCCTGTATCTGTAAATATCGACCGGCAGTGGTGGCCGATGTCGAGTTTTGTCTGATAATGCACGACAGCGAATTCAGAAAGCCGACCAATACCGGGCGGTTGATTGCTGACTGCCTGGCCACCACCCGTATTTTTAAATGGCATCGTACCGAACCTGACCCTGCCTTGCTCGCTTTTTTAGCCAATCCAAGCTACCAGCATTGGTTGGTGTTTCCTGCTGACGATGAAACGCAACAGAGTCGAATCAAATCGTTTATGCCGTCCAACCATAAGAAAACCTCGCTTATTATTCTGGATGGCACCTGGCAGCAAGCGTCCAAAATGTTCCGGCGCAGCCCTTATCTGAACCACTTGCCGCTGATCTCGATTAATCCTGAGGGCATCTCCCAATACCGCCTGCGGCGTGCATCCAAAGAGCACCATCTCTGTACCGCCGAGATTGCTGCGGAGTTAATGAAAGTGGCAGGCGAGGCCGATAAGGCTGCCATTTTAGAAGACTATTTTCTGGTCTTTAGCCAACACTACCAGGCGGCTCGCAGTAGCCATGGTGTAAAACAGGAGAGTGACCAGATGAAGCGTCTGGTGGCCCTTAACCGTAAGCAGCAGCGTAGTGATTCCATATCTGACCATCGTGAAAGCAAAACCGAGGAGAGCTAAGATGAGAGTAATTGAGTATGCTTGTTTTGGAGCACCTGACGTGTTGACGTTGGCGGAGAGGGCTACGCCTGAACCGTCACACGGTGAGGTGAGAGTCAAGGTTGCCGCCGCCGGTTTGAATCCGATAGATTACAAAACACGGAAAGGGGTGGGGTTTGTAGCCGGAAAAATTGATGCCCAGTTGAACGATGGTATCGGCTGGATTCCTGGTTATGATATCGCCGGAGTTATTGATGCCGTGGGAGAGGGATGCTCTACCTGGCAGATTGGTGATCGCGTTATGGGGATGGTTGGCTTTCCATTAACCGCAGGCGGTTATGCCGAGTATGCGGTGGTGGCCCCCGAGCTGTTATGCCGTGTGCCCGATAATATTGATCTGGTGACCGCAGCCGGTGTGCCCTTGGCGGCATTGACTGCGTGGCAGGCACTCTTTGAGGTGGGCACCCTGAATGAGGGAGACAAGGTGCTGATTCATGCGGCGGCGGGTGGTGTCGGGCATTTTGCGGTGCAGTTTGCCAAAGCCAAAGGGGCTTATGTGATTGCTACGGCATCTGCTCGCAATCATGATTACTTACATGAAATTGGGGTTGATGAAACCATTGACTACCACACGACTGACTTTGTTACGGCGTGCTATGGCCTTGATTTTGTGCTCGATACGATGGGCGGGGATATCGGCCACTGGTCCTTGCAGGTGCTGGCTTCCGGTGGGCAACTCGTGACCGTGCCCACGGTAACGGCGGAACAGATTATCAAAGAGGGCAATCGCTTAGGGATTAAAACCGCCGGCTTTACGGTGCACCCTGACGCTGAAAGTCTGGCTCAAATTGCAGAATTGATTGAAACTGAGGATGTCAGGGTTCATATTGATCAGCGCTATCCACTTGACGAGGCGGCCAGCGCACACACGCAATTGGAAACCGGCCATGTCCGGGGTAAGCTGGTGCTGACGATGGCATGATCCGTTAATGGCTCAAAATGATTTTCTGAATAATTTAGATGGCGCAGAAGTCGATCGCTCGCTATCTTAATCTATAAACTGATGTAGTGTGGACGTAAAAAAGAGGGAAACGCAAGATGCAATCACTAAAAGTTAGGGATTACATGACCAGTAATGTCTTAACCCTGAAAGAACAAGACAGTGTTATTGACGCTTTACGAAAACTCATTAAAGCCGGTCGTTCAGGGGCTCCGGTGGTTGATGATCAGGGGCAGATAGTGGGCTTACTATCGGAGTTTGACTGCCTGAAAGAGACGTTGATGGGGGGGTATTATCAGCAGGCCGGGGATCGAGTCGCTGATCATATGACCCAGGAGATTGATTCGGTGAATGCTGATGATAACATCCTGGTTACTGCCGAGTTGTTTATCAAAGGGCGACGACGGCTGCCTGTCATGGAGAATGGCAAATTGGTAGGCATTATTACAAGGTGCGATTTTGGCAAGGCATTGTTGGCGAGTATTGATCATCCGCACCATGGGTCGTGATGGTTAAACAGTAAGCCCTGGCTATGGGCTTATTGTCTATCTGAGGCGCTAGCCATTAGCGCCTTTTGGTAGGCAATATTTAGGGTTACGACTGGTTTAATGGTCCGTCGACTCTCTATGGTATTGTATACGCTGTTCAATTATAAATCTGTGGTTGTACTCAGCGATGACATCTAGCCATTTTTCTGCATATTTCTCGTAATTGCCGGTACGCTTACCAAAGACGTAGTAAACAGGGGTCGCCCGGTTGACGGTGTGAATTTTCTTAAACTTTAACTGACTATACTTGGGGAATCTCTCGTGATGGTCCCGGAGTATTTCCGAAATAGTTGATTCAATAGCGAAAAAGTAATCCATGCGCTTAATACCCACCAGTTTGATCGCTTGATCAAAAGCGTTAACGATATGCAGCTTGTTACTGGGTAGGTTATTTATAAAGGTGTCTAAGCGAATACCAAAGCTATTGCCTCGTCTCATAACGAGGCTATAGTTTTTAAGGTCTTCCAGTGTGTGGAT
>JBFKTM010000111.1:0-7730 GCA_041636295.1 Oleiphilaceae bacterium | reverse complement strand
GTACCGAACCTCGCCGTGGGCTCCCATGCCGGAAGGCAAATCACCACGCAGTGCAACAATTCGCTGAATATCGTTGCTCTTATAAAGGTCGAGTAGTTCGGTCAGTGTTTCGTTAGTTGCGCCAATACATGAAAGGTGTGGCGCGGTAGAAATTCCTTGCTTGTGTAACTTGATAACGGTGTCAATGGTTCGCTCTTGTGTTGAACCACCGGCACCATAGGTTACAGAGAAAAAATCCGGATTGCGCTTTGCCAACTCATCGCGAACAGCTTGAAGCTTTTCCATGCCGGTCGGCGTTTTCGGCGGAAAAAACTCAAAGCTGAAACGGCGTTTAAATTGCTTTTGCGAATTCATGTTTTAATTCCTTGCTATTTGAGAGCCCCCCCCTTAAGAGGGGGGAGGCAACTTTTAGTACTTATAGCTTTCTGGCTTGTAAGGGCCTTCAACCGAGACATTAATGTAGTCTGCCTGGGTTTGAGTCAGTTTGGTGAGAACACCGCCAAACCCTTCAACCATGTCTTTGGCTACTTCTTCATCCAGTTTTTTAGGTAGTACTTTAACGTAGATGTTGGCTGCTTTTTCTGCTGCCGGAAGATCCGCAAATTTCGCGTCCCACAGGTACATCTGAGCTAATACCTGGTTGGCAAATGAGCCATCCATAATACGTGATGGGTGGCCTGTTGCATTACCGAGGTTAACTAGACGACCTTCCGAAAGCAGAATTAAATGATCATTGTCTGCTGCGTTGCGAACAACTTTGTGAACCTGTGGCTTAACTTCCTGCCACTCCCAGTTCTCACGCATATAAGCGGTATCAATTTCATTGTCGAAGTGGCCGATGTTACAGACAACAGCACCGCTCTTCAGCGCTTGCAGCATGTTCTTGTCACAGACGTTCACGTTGCCTGTTGTAGTAACGACCAGGTCGGTTTTCTGCAGTAGCTCTTTGTCGATAGAGGCGAGTGTGCCATCGTTATTGCCATTGATGTAAGGCGAGACAACCTCGAAGCCATCCATGCAAGCCTGCATGGCGCAAATAGGATCGATCTCGGTTACCTTAACAATCATGCCTTCCTGACGAAGTGACGCAGCAGAACCTTTACCCACATCACCGTAACCAATTACCAGTGCT
This sequence comes from Oleiphilaceae bacterium, assembly GCA_041636295.1. Lineage (GTDB taxonomy): Bacteria > Pseudomonadota > Gammaproteobacteria > Pseudomonadales > Oleiphilaceae > Alkalimarinus. The sequence continues at coordinate 6,598 of JBFKTM010000111.1, read as the reverse complement.
TTTTTACCGGATAATAAGTGGTCGGTGCCGCGCTTGATAGCATCGTTCAAGCTGTGGCGGCAGCCATACTTGTTATCGTTTTTAGATTTGGTAACCGCATCGTTAACGTTGATGGCAGGCACTTTCAGTTCGCCTTTTTCCATCATTTCCAGCAGGCGGTGAACACCTGTGGTCGTCTCTTCCGAGATGCCGTGAATATCATTCAGCAATTGCGGATACTTGTTGTGTACCATTTCAGTCAGGTCGCCACCGTCATCCAGAATCATGTTGGCATCCCAAACGTCAGAGCCGTCTTTTTCTGCAAGGATAGTCTGCTCAATACACCACAAAAACTCTTCTTCAGTTTCGCCTTTCCAGGCAAAAACCGGGATGCCCGCCGCAGCGATTGCAGCAGCTGCATGGTCCTGGGTAGAGAAAATGTTGCACGATGACCAGCGAACGTCAGCACCCAGGTCAACCAGTGTTTCAATCAGCACTGCAGTCTGGATGGTCATGTGGATACAGCCCATGATTTTGGCATCTTTTAATGGCTGTGCTTCTTTATATTTGCGACGCAGCGCCATTAATGCCGGCATTTCGCCTTCGGCGATCTCGATTTCGCGACGGCCCCATTCGGCCAGAGAGATATCAGCTACTTTATAATCGGTAAACCCTGCTTCAACTGCTGCGTTCATTATTCTTTCCTCTATTTTGTTGTCGGATGCCAGATGACTGGCATCGTATGAGAATCTGGTTTTTATCGGAGCTTTGGTTGTCATTCCAGCGAAAGCTGGAATCCATGTGCCTCTATGAAAGAGTCTGGACCCTCCGGCCAAGCCAGAGGGTGACGAGGGTGAAATTCCGAATCGTAATTTATTAAATTCCAGCAGCGGCTCTTAATGCGTCTGCTTTGTCAGTCTTCTCCCAGGTGAATTCTGGTTCGTTGCGACCGAAGTGACCATAGGCTGCGGTGGCACGGTAGATTGGGCGACGCAGGTCAAGCATATCAATAATGCCTTGTGGTCGAAGGTCAAAGTGCTCGCGAACCAGTTGTTCGATCTTTGCTTCTTCTACTTTGTTAGTGCCAAAGGTATTGATGGAGATTGATGTTGGCTCTGCCACACCGATAGCATAAGAGACCTGAATCTCACAGCGATCTGCCAGGCCTGATGCTACGATGTTTTTAGCAACATAACGACCCGCATAGGCGGCTGAACGGTCAACCTTTGAAGGATCTTTTCCAGAGAATGCGCCACCACCGTGACGTGCCATGCCGCCGTATGTATCTACAATAATTTTACGTCCGGTTAGACCGCAGTCACCAACGGGTCCACCAATCACAAAGTTACCGGTTGGGTTGATGTGGAATAGTGTGTCGCTGTGCAACCACTCTGATGGCAATACCGGTTTTACAACCTCTTCCAGAACGGCTTCACGCAGATCGTTCAATGAGATGCCTTCGTCATGCTGCGTTGAAAGTACTACAGCATCCACAGCAACGGGCTTGCCATGCTCATAACGCAGGGTTACCTGGCTCTTTGCGTCTGGACGCAACCAGGGCAAGACGCCTTTTTTACGTAGTTGAGCCTGACGTTCTACCAAGCGGTGAGAGTAGTATATGGGGGCAGGCATGAGTACTTCAGTTTCGTTGGTGGCATAACCAAACATTAGCCCCTGGTCACCTGCGCCCAGGTCTTTGTTATCGCCTTCGTCAACGCCCATTGCAATGTCAGCAGACTGCTTGCCGATCGCATTGAGTACGGCACAAGAGGCGCCATCGAAACCGACATCAGAGCTGTTATAGCCAATATCCAGAATAACTTCACGAACCAGATCTTCCAGATCAATATAAGTACTGGTTCGTACTTCACCGGCAATAATAGCCATACCGGTTTTAACCATGGTCTCTACCGCGATACGAGAGTGTTTGTCTTCGGTAATGATCGCATCAACGATGGCATCAGAGATCTGGTCTGCCATTTTATCTGGATGACCTTCGGAAACCGACTCGGAAGTAAATATAGAATATTCGCTCATTGATTTTATCCTTACTTAAATAGATGTTCTTTATGTTTAAATTATGGGTCTACTGCTATGACTATTCACTGCTTGCGTCAAACACCGAGTGTCTGACGTTTAATAAACTTTCTTACCTGTATCTGGAATCCGTTTCTCAGCCCTATATAGAGGCTCTCTCCTTCGTCCAGTCCTGAATTATTGGCCCACGCCGATAGCTCCTCACTTTCAAACCCGAGCCAGAGGTCGCCACAGTTCTCTTTTACCCAGGTTTGATCATGATGGCTCAAGTCGCTGATCAGTATAATTCCCTCATCATTGAGCAGTTGAGAGCAATCCGTAAACATGTCGGCCGGGCTAGGGATATGGTGTAGCACCATATTAAGTACGATCGCATCAACTTTTATCTGTTGTGCCAGTGCTTTGCTGCTTTCACCCAGAACAAAGTCAATGTTTTCGAGTTTCTTCTGCGCTGCGTAGGACTTGGCCTTGTTAAGCATCCCTTCCGAATTGTCGAGTGCATATACTTTCTGAAAACGTGTGGATAATTCGCTTAAAAAGGCGCCTTCACCCGGACCAATTTCCATGACGGTAGCGTGGTCAGGAAAATCATGGGACTCAATGAGCTCCACAACCGGGGCGGCATAATGTTCAAAGTTGGTAATAAGTTCCTGCTGCTCTCTGAACTTGTCTGCATGCTTGGAGAAAAAGGCTTGAGACTGAGCCGCACGCTGTTCTTTGATCAGGGTGATTTTGTCACTCGTTGCCTGGGAAACGGGTGTTTGGTCGATAATTTCAAATAGCGAGTGGATTAACTGGTCGCTTAGCTCATCGTCTTGATTGATCGGACGACGATAAAAAATAGAGTTGCCCTCCCGTTGAGCTTCAACCAAGCCTGCTTTATTCAGCACCTTTAAATGATGGCTCATGCCGGACTGGCGGCTATCAAACAGGTTGCATAGTTCCGTTACGCCAAAGGTGTCTCTCTGCAATACCCGTAGAATTTCGAGACGTAGCGGATCTCCACTTGCCTTTAAAATCGAGGCAAAAACGGTTAGGCACTGATCTTCCTGGCTTGTTTCAGGTGCCAGGGCAGAGGTGGCAGATGCCGATTTAGGAGATATTAGATTGTTTAGCATGCCTGGCAGTCTAGCAGCGGAATTTAAGGGTATCAATATCTATATCAAAAAATTTTGATATAGATGGTTTCGATTGCGTGTTTAATCACATTTTGATGAGTGTTGCCGTTACCGCCAAGTTACGAATTAAAACCCAATTTATTTGCTCAATAGGTCGATATAGGGGAAAATGTACGCCTTTTTTTATCGGGCATTCTGCAAGGTTTGGGAGCCGGAATGTTCAGGTTTGTTAAAACTGTCGGTGGGAGACAATTTAATGCCATCTCGTAGAGATCTAGCAAATGCGATTCGTGCACTTAGTATGGACGCGGTTCAAAAAGCCAATTCGGGGCATCCGGGCGCTCCGATGGGGATGGCCGATATTGCCGAAGTGTTGTGGAATGATTACATGACACACAACCCTGCAAATCCTCAATGGGCTAATCGCGATCGATTTATTTTGTCGAACGGTCACGGCTCTATGTTGATCTACTCATTGCTACACCTGACGGGTTACGATCTTAGTATTGATGACCTGAAAAACTTCAGGCAACTTCATTCAAAGACGCCGGGTCATCCAGAATATGGTTACACCCCCGGTGTTGAAACAACAACAGGTCCGTTAGGCCAAGGCATTGCCAACGCGGTAGGAATGGCTATCGCCGAAAAAGCATTAGCGGCTCAGTTTAACCGTGATGGCCACGAAATCATTGACCACAACACCTACGTATTTATGGGTGACGGCTGTTTGATGGAAGGCATATCCCATGAAGTTTGTTCATTGGCCGGCACCTTGGGGCTGGGCAAATTAATCGGCTTCTACGATGACAATGGCATCTCTATCGATGGCGAAGTTGAAGGCTGGTTTACCGACGATACGCCAGCGCGATTTGAATCCTATGGCTGGCAGGTGATTCCTGCGGTTGACGGTCATGATGCTGAAGCTATTCGTAACGCGGTGGAACAGGCGAAAGCTAACACCGAGCAACCCACGTTAATCTGTTGTAAGACAGTGATCGGATTTGGCTCACCCAACAAAGAAGGGACTGAAAGCTGTCATGGCGCTCCTTTAGGGGATGACGAAATTGCAGCTACCCGTGAAAAACTGGGTTGGACCCATGGTTCATTTGACGTGCCAGACGATATCTATGCGGGTTGGAGTGCCAAAGAAAAAGGTGCTGCAGCGGAAGGTCAGTGGAATGAGTTGTTTACAGCCTACCAGAACGCATACCCAGAGCTGGCTGCTGAGCTGACACGTCGCTTGGCGGGTGATTTACCAGCAGACTTTGCTGACAAGGCTGCAGCCTATATTCAGGAGTGTCAGGATAAGGGCGAGACCGTGGCGAGTCGTAAGGCATCGCAAAATACCTTGAATGCGTTTGGTCCGCTGTTACCTGAGTTGATGGGCGGTTCTGCCGACCTGGCGGGCTCCAATCTAACGCTTTGGAAAGATTGCAAAGGGTTGGAAAAGGATGATGCCTCCGGCAACTATATCTTCTACGGTGTTCGCGAGTTTGGTATGTCTGCCATTATGAACGGTATCGCCTTACATGGTGGCTTTGTGCCTTACGGCGCAACCTTCTTGATCTTCATGGAATACGCCCGTAACGCGGTACGTATGTCTGCCTTGATGAAGCAGCGCAGCATCTATGTATTTACCCATGACTCTATTGGTCTGGGTGAAGATGGCCCGACGCACCAGCCGATTGAGCAGATGGCCAGCTTACGTACAACCCCTAACATGAACTTATGGCGTCCATGTGATGCGGTTGAATCTGCCGTTGCCTGGAAGTCTGCGATTGAGCGTAAAGATGGTCCATCGTCTCTGGTATTCTCCCGTCAGGGGTTGCCTCATCAGGCGCGTACCGCTGAGCAGTTAGCATCGGTTGCACGGGGCGGCTATGTACTCTCCGACTCCGAAGGGACGCCGGACGTGATACTCATAGCAACCGGCTCTGAAGTCGCTTTGGTTCAAGATGCGGCGGCTGTGTTAAGAGAGAAGGGCACCAAGGTTCGTGTTGTCTCAATGCCTTCAACAGATGTCTTTGATGCTCAAGATGCGGCTTATAAGCAGGCGGTACTTCCCATTGAGGTGTCTGCTCGTGTGGCGGTTGAGGCTGCAATTGAGGATTTCTGGTACAAGTATGTTGGACTTGATGGCCGCATTGTAGGGATGTCGACTTTTGGTGAGTCTGCACCAGCAGGACAACTGTTCCAGGAGTTTGGCTTTACCGTCGACAATATTGTGGCTGTTGCTGAAGAGCTGCTTTAATAAGCAACACGTTAATACGTTTAGAAACGAATCAAGCCCCCTCCCCTGAGAAGGGGAGGGCTGGGGTGGGGTTAAATGTGTGCAGGCATGCTAAAGCCATTTACCCTTTCCCAGCCACCCCCTTAACAGGGGGAGGAGTGTTAGCCTTAAGAGAATTTTAGATTTCATGTCATATCGCTTGGCAATAAACGGATATGGGCGTATTGGGCAGTGTGTGCTGCGGGCGCTCTATGAAAATGGATATCGGGAAAAGTTGCAGGTCGTTGCGATCAATGAACTGTCCGATATCGATACTATTGCCTACCTTACCCGTTATGACACGACTCACGGTCGCTTTACCGGCTCAGTGAGCGTCGATGCAAATCGCTTATGTGTGAATCATGATGCGATAACCGTAATAAATCAGCAGGCCCCGAATAAACTACCCTGGAAAGACCTGAATATTGACTTGGTGCTGGAGTGTACCGGAGCATTCAGTGATCGGCAGGCGGCTGAGCAGCATATTCAAGCGGGCGCACGCAGAGTGCTGTTTTCACAGCCGGCAGATGCCAATGTAGACAAGACCATTGTTTACGGTATTAATGAGTTGTCACTTTCAGGGCAGGATCGTGTCGTCTCTAATGCGTCATGCACTACCAACTGTATCGTTCCTGTCATAAAAGTTTTGCATGATAGTCTGGGGATTGAGCGTGGTGCGATAACGACGATTCACTCTGCGATGAATGATCAGCCGACTATTGATGCGTACCATCATCAGGATCTCAGGCGAACCAGAAGTTCGATGCAGAATATCGTACCTGTTAATACGGGGTTGGCTAAAGGGATCGAGCGTTTGCTGCCTGACATGGAGGGGCGTTTCAGTGCGATTGCAGTTCGCGTACCCACAATAAATGTTTCGGTGTTGGATTTAACCATTAATGTGAGCCGACGGACCACGGTAGACGAAGTGAACCGTATTTTGTCTGAAGCATCCCTCAATGGCTTGGGTGGCGTTTTAGGCTATACCGAAGAGCCGTTGGCATCCTGTGATTTTAATCACGATTCCCGTTCCGGCATTGTTGATGGGAGCCAGACGCAGGTCAGCGACGGTAAGATGGTAAAAGTATTAACCTGGTTTGATAATGAGTGGGGATTTGCCAACCGAATGCTGGACGTGGCGTCCACGTGGCTGGATGCTGCGCATTACGGAATGGATTTAGGCAATGCTGCTCGC
>JBFKTM010000110.1:0-7837 GCA_041636295.1 Oleiphilaceae bacterium | reverse complement strand
CTCATTGCCGACCGTTTTGGTGAGGGCGAATAGAGTAACGCCGCCCCACCCTTCAACTAATTATTAATAATATAATTTAACAGTTTGTTTTTACTCCTTCTTTACGCATTCACCTGTTGAGAACTTGCGCCATACGTTATACTTGGTTGCACAGCAAACCATAACTAATTCTCTGTTTACACACTGCATTTCTAGGTTTATTGATGGTTAAGACTTTAGGGCAGGCAAAGCGCCAAAAGAAAATACGTAGCTTGAACGAAGCTCTCGATAGCGGAGAACTTGATCAAGTCGCGCGTATTTTAAACGGCGGGCTTAGTCCTAGTGATATTGCTCACCTGCTTGAATCAACGCCCCCCAAAGAGCGGAGTGTGCTTTGGCAACTGGTGGATAGTGACCTTGAAGGTGAAATCCTACAATATCTGAGTGATGATATTCGTAACGACTTCCTGAGCAAATTAAATGCCCAGGAGTTAATTAGCATTACCGAAGACTTTGAAACCGACGACCTTGCGGATGTTCTGCAGCAACTTCCTGACACTGTGATCAAGGAAGTGTTGGATTCAATGGATTCGCAAGACCGTCACCGTATCGAAAAGGTACTATCTTACCCTGAAGATACGGCCGGCGGTCTGATGAACACAGACACCATAACCATCCGCCCAGATATCAGTATTGATGTAGTACTGCGCTATTTACGCAGACACCGCTCACTGCCGGAAATGACCGACAAGCTATTGGTCGTCAGCAGAAAAGATGACTTCATTGGTGCCCTTTCCATTACTAAACTATTGGTATCAAACCCGAACGCAACCGTGAGAGAGGTAATGGATACCGAGGCGGTCTCCATTACGGTTAACACACCAGATACTGAAGTCGCGACGCTATTTGAACGTAGAGACCTGGTTTCTGCCCCAGTGCTGAGTCCAGAAGGAAAACTCCTTGGTCGCATCACAATCGATGACGTGGTCGACGTTATCCGGGAAGATGCCGATCACTCGCTGATGAGCATGGCCGGTCTGGATGAAGAGGAAGACACCTTTACCCCCGTCATGAAGACAGCCAAACGACGTGCGGTATGGCTAGGTATTAACTTAATAACTGCGTTTATCGCATCCGCAGTTATTGGAATGTTCGAGGCGACTATCGAAAAAGTTGTCGCCTTGGCCGTGCTAATGCCCATTGTCGCCAGTATGGGAGGCATCGCGGGTAGCCAGGCACTTACACTGGTGATACGCAGCATGGCAATAGGCCAAATCAGCCGTAATAACCTGGGCTGGCTGCTCAACCGGGAGTTTATCGTCGGCGTACTGAACGGGGCTCTCTGGGCCATCGTGGTTGCGGGTGCCGCGATCGTTTGGTTTAACGATTTAATAATAGGTGCTATCATCGCCGCCGCGCTGCTAATTAACCTAATTGTGGCTGCCGTATCCGGAACGATGCTGCCCGTTATATTGCGCTCCAGAAATATTGATCCAGCGCTTGCTGGAAGTGTTATCCTTACGACAATCACTGATGTCGTTGGCTTCCTATCATTTTTAGGATTAGCGACACTCATTTACGCCTAGTTGAGTCACAGCCGAAACAGGCTCTCGACTGAGATCAGAATAGATACCCTCAGGAATTGACAGATGAACGACTTTGATCTGCCAGACGATTATGACGAAGAGTCATTTAAAAGCAAAACCGCCGTTAAAAAAGAGATGCACGAGCTGCAAGCCTTGGGCAAACGTTTAACTGAATTAAAACGTTCACAACTCGAAAAAGTGCCCCTCAGTGAAGACCTTCGAAAAGCCATTGAAGAGTCATCTCGTATTACACAACGAGAGGCGACCAGAAGGCACTTGCAATACATCGGGAAGCTAATGCGTGCGGAAGATACGGATGCGATCCAGGAAGCGGTAGATCTATTCGATGCCAGTAGCGTTGCCTTTGCACAAGCTCTGCATGCGCTAGAGCGCTGGCGGGATCGACTGATTCAAGGAGGCAATGAAGTCCTGTCTGAGTATATAGAGGCAAACCCTGGTGCCGAGATTCAACACTTACGTCAGCTTGTCAGAAATGCTAAAAAAGACATTCAGAATGAGAAGAATACCGGCGCTTCAAGAAAGTTATTCAAATATTTAAAGACGATAGACGACAAGGATGAGGCTTAAGCCAAAGCAAGCAACACCCCTATTTTTAAGTAGATAAGTAGATAAATGGCTAAATCCTGCGATGCTCAAAAACAGGCATCGCACGTCTTATTTCTGCCAGTTTCTTTACATCAATTGCAGCGCTAATAACGCCCTCACTCTCACCAGCACAGGCTATAACCTCTCCCCAGGGATCAATTATCATCGAGTGCCCCCAGGTCTCTCGCCCTTTTGAGTGTTTACCGACCTGATTCGCAGCAATCACATAACACTGGTTTTCGATGGCCCTTGCACGCAACAGCACCTCCCAGTGTGCCACCCCGGTTTTATAGGTGAACGCCGCGGGAACGGTCAATATCTGCGCTCCCGCATCGACCAGAGCAGCATACAGTTGCGGAAATCTTAAGTCATAGCAGATGGACAGCCCTACTTTTCCTGCAGGGGTATCCACTATTACCGGTTGTTCACCAGCCTCAAACTGTTCTGATTCTCGATAACTACCGTGACTATCACCAACATCCACATCGAACAAATGTATCTTGTCGTAGCGACCGACCTCATTCCCCTGATCGTCATAAATCCAGCAGGCAGAGCGAACCCTCTCTATCAATCTGCTACCATCCGGTCGGCTGGCACAAGGAATTGAACCGGCGATAATCCAAACTCCATACTTTTTAGCCAGCGCAGAGATGCACCCTCTCACCTCTCCCGTCGCCTCAGCTTCCTGTCCTCCCAATGGGATCGCCGCACCTCCGTCAAACAGTGCAAAATTCTCAGGCAGTAAAATCAGTTTGGCGTTATGGGTTAATGCAGCATCGCTAACCAATGTGGCCACGGTTTTCAGGTTGTCTTGTTTACAATCACTACTGCTCATTTGAATTGCCGCGACAACAACGGGATCACCAATCTGATTTTCGGTCACTGCTCTTTTCTCCTGCGATTGCTGGCGCCGGCACCAGACGTTGATCGATCAAATACATTCTTTAATTTGAGTTGAGGATTGTCCCAATGCCCCTTGATTTCATAGGTGGCACTAGTAAGCTTGCTTAGTGGCTCTCCCAGCAACTTGTCAATAACCCATACCGCCCCTCCAACCTGAGGTGCCCCCAAAAAGAGGGCTGCCAGCGGGAGGTTTTTGGTGAGCGGCAATACAACGACCATATCCATATCCAATGTTTCATCTTTCAGATTTGCCGTACCGGTAAATTTATAGGCACTCGAAGGCCCTTGCATGGCCAACGGTTTCTCTAGATAGAGCTGCCCTTTATCCATGCGAGCAGTTCCCTCTACACGATCATAGCCCAACCCCTTCTGGTAAAGGTCAGAGAAATCAAGTTTCAAACGACGGGTAATGGCTTCGGCATTCAATATACCAAACACTTTAAAGGCCTCCGTCGCGCTCTTGGCCTCCATCATCGTACCTTCTGCCAACATGATACTTATGCGGCCAGATAGTTCTGCCAGTTGAAACTCAGTCGGTATTCCGCTCCACACCAATGCCAACTCAGATGAATATTGTTTACTGGTTAACACCTGAGGCTTTCCCAGAGCACGATACACTGACGCCAGGTTCCCACCCGTAACATTTGCTGTGAGAATAGTGGTGTTAGCACCGTAACTATCCTGTACCCAACTCAGTCGCCCTTCTAACAGCCCATCAGCCAGCCGCCCTATCACGTCTTTAGCGACGATGCCATTATCCTGATGCACCAGTTTAGTCGTCCATTGGCCATAATTGACCTCATCAAGAACCATATTTTCTACGGAAATGGACATTTCCGGAATACTCAGGGGCGACAATGTCGATTTAACATCGTCGATCGTGTCGGTACCGGCAGATAACAGCCGCACCTTTTCCAATTCAACATTGAGCCCACGTTCACCCGCTGCAAGATAGATCTGGCCAACTACGTCCGGGCCTGAAAGCTGAATAGTCCACTGATTATCAATCGGCTGTATTTGAATATTCGTATCTAGAAAGTGTTGGCCGTAAAAATCAACCGTATCGATCATGAGGCCGATCTGACGAACCAGACTTGTGTCATCTCCCGTAGGCTCATAGGTCGCAAGATAGTCGATCCAAGACTCGATATTTAACTGCGTCAGCCTTCCCTCAATAAACAACCCCGCCTCTCCCGGTAGTTCGGGCTTCACGCCTCCAATAGCCAAGAATCCCTGTTTAAAGCCTTTTTCAGTAAATTCACCCTTATAATTCACTAAACGCCCGAGACCTGCATCCATCGCAACGGTGTCATCATTGATACGTATATTTAAATTGAATGGCTCCTCTTTGCTCGCTTCTTTAGACAAAGGGGCTGGCACCGCAATTTCAATACCTTTCAATCGGCTATTCACGCTTAGCAATGTATCTTTAGTGGAGTCACTGGATAACGTCAATGCAGCGGTATAAAGCGTTTTACCGGTTAGTGGCAGCGTTTGACCAGGAAAAAGCTGCTCATTTAGCTCTTTCATTTCAATCGCCCCGTTCAGCGTAAGCGTTGTCTCAAGTTCATCGCCGGTAAGTAATGACTTGATATCCAACGTTGATTGCTGATCAAAGGCTGTTAACTTAATCTTATCACCAGTAATACCAGTTTGACTGGATAGGGATAGTTCACCGTTGCATTGTTGGAACAACATGTTGGTTGGTTTGTGCTTAACCGTAACATCATTCAAGCCAATGGCCAGGTCATATTCGACCCCTAAGTCGATATTATGCAGAGGTATTCCCAACGAAATAGCAACATCCAGCCCCCCTTGCAATGAGAGTTGCTCTGATATCTTTTTGGAATACTCGCTCACAGGGGAGTCATTCAGCCAGTAATTCACATCGGTTCGATTTGGTCTGACATTGGTGGATACATGGAGCCAGGACTCTTCCTCTTTACCATCCAATTTCACCTGGATAGGACCTAACGGCATACCCCTTATCGTGGCGCTAGTGGCACTAATGTCGAGGTCACCATTCTGTAAATAGATTTTACTATTGATACCCTCAAGTTCAGGCCAGGCAGAATCATAAAGCAGGCGCGTATCCCGAGTATTAAAGACCATTGATGAGGTAAAACTATGGGGAGGGGCATCACTCTCTATTGAGCCATAGCCAACGTACAAACCACTATCAACCAGCCCACCCTTGATTGACGATTTCAGCCACTCGAATAAGCCCAACCCAACCAGATGATTAGGCACAAACTGATAAGCCAGTGGCGCATCAACCTGCTCCAAACCGACCTTCAATGATAGAATATCCTCTTCATTATCAGAGATATTGAGCGAAAACTCGCCAAATACCAGGCTCTTTTCAGACAGGTATAAATTAATCCCATCGGAATAGACCGTTAGCCCTTTATCACTCAGGCCCCAATTGACGATGACCTGACTCTTCTCAAATGACCACCCCTCATTAAAAAGATTCGGGAACGCCATTTCGAAATTGTCACTATCAACCATTACTGAGCCCTGATCATCCGTCATCGATAGATAACCAGTCACACCGGAGACACTCGGAGCGCCACCGACCGCTTTGGCAGACACCGCCTCTAGGTTGGCTTGCAATTCAAACAGCGGTTGATGATCGTTCTGCGTCATAGACTCAGCACTAACTTCGGGTTCTTTCTCAGAAATAGCGTTGTCGGGTAGTGTTTGCCCGGTTGAACCGCCTGCGGTCGTTTCTTGTATCGACGGCTTTTGTGGAATCATCAGGTTGATATTGGTTAAACGACCTGACGGTCGATAACCTTCTAACGCTTCGTGAGCGGATAAAGGCAAAATTTTTGTGGCTAAAAGTAACTCTGTCAGCAACGATAAATTGGCTTCCTGCCCACTGATATTGATCGAGTCATCGGATAAGTACGCCGTATAGTTCGAAGGAGCCCACCGATAGTCCAGCCACTCCAGTGAGAGGTCGTAAATCGATAGGATACTACTACTGCCAAGCCGACTCCAGAATATGTCTGCTTTGATGTTTTGCAAGGGAGAGACCGTCTCGGTGTTGTTGTTCCACTGCAGAGTGGCAATATCCAATTCACCCTGCAGCGATAAAATCTCCCCTTTTAAGATCTCCAGCCATAACCGACCCGATGCATCAACATCTTCCAGTCGAATATCCTGCCATTGATATGCCTCCAGATACTCGTTTACAAAGGGGCCAGAAACCCAGTCAAGATAAAGCTTACCGGTAAACTCATTGGAGAATATCCACCCCGCCCCTTTTGCGGAAAAGCGCACAAACGGCTCATCACTTTCAGGGTGCAAAACTTCTCCACTGGCACTAAACGCCTTTCCGTCATAGGACATGACCGCACTGGGAATATTCCATGATGTTCGACTCTGATTGGCCGTTGAGAGATTAACCTGAATATCTGAAATAAGCAGACTTGGCTGCTCAAAAATCGATAGCATTGCTAAATAGTCACTTTCCAGCGCGTTACTATTCTGCTTGTTGGCGATGCCGGGAACCCGCCATTCACCACTATCGTCTTGATGTAAAGGGAACTTTAATCCACTCGCCTCAACAGCTTGAAACTGGAGTTTCCATTTGAGCAGACTGTCAATGACGGAAAGGTGGAGATAGAAACGATCAAGATGAACGACTTCAGCAGTGTCGTTGGAAGCGTGGTTGATTAGTAAGCCAATATCCGAAACGGTTAATACAGGGTCCAACCATCGCCAGCCGCCTTCAATCGCTCCAATTTTTACAGGCACACCGATCTGTTCGGTCAGTGCGACCTCTAGATCACCTTTATAGGTAGCAATCACAGGGAAAAACTGTCGTCCTGCGGCGATGTATACTGCGGAAAACACCAACAGCAGCAGCGTCGCAAACCAAACAAGACGGGTTAATCTGACAATGAGTTGATACAAATTCAATACAACCAGTGAAACAGCTGGTTTCTCCTGCGGGTTAGGCTAACAGACAGAACATGCCATCAAACACGGCTAGGCTCATCGTTCTAAATCAAGACCACATCATATTGAACCTGGCTGTACATGACTTCAACCTGAAACTTAATACTCTTACCGATAAAAGTCTCCAAGTCTGCTACATTATCCGACTCTTCATCCAACAGCCGGTCAATGACGGCTTGCGAGGCCATTACCAGGTATCCGGTTGCATCATAGGCACGATTAATGCGGAGGATTTCCCTTAGAATCTCATAGCACACGGTTTCAGCGGTTTTAATAAAGCCACTGCCCTGGCACACCTCACAAGGTTCGCAGAGCGCTTGCCCAAGACTCTCGGTTGTTCGCTTTCGGGTCATTTCAACCAAGCCAAGCTCGGAGACACAACTTATTTTAGTTCTGGCGTGGTCCCGTTCCAGCATTTTTTCCAGCATTCGGAGTACGGAGCGCTGATGTTCTGGGTCTTCCATATCGATAAAGTCGATAATAATAATCCCCCCCAGATTGCGGAGTCTCAACTGGCGACTAATAGCGCGGGCAGCCTCAAGGTTGGTTTTGAAGATGGTCTCTTCAAGGTTCCTGTGACCTACAAATCCACCCGTATTAACATCAACGGTCGTCATCGCTTCCGTCTGATCAATAATGAGATAGCCACCCGATTTTAACTGTACTTTGCGTCCAAGTGCTTTCTGGATTTCATCCTCAACGCCATAAAGGTCAAAGACTGGTCGTTCGCCCGGATAATACTCCAAGCGGTTGGCCACATCGATTAAGAACTCTTCAGAGAATGATTTGACTCG
>JBFKTM010000109.1:0-7840 GCA_041636295.1 Oleiphilaceae bacterium | reverse complement strand
TGCTCAGCATAAAGCTTTTGTGCCAACTCTGAAGAGGCGTCTGTTAAGACCTTCGTTTTGGCTTCAATATCGTCTTTATTGTCGCCCTTAATCGCTTCTTCCAACTCCTTGATTGCTGTTTCAATAGCGTCTTTCTCTTCCGCCGTTGCCTTGTCACCAGCCTCTTCCAAGGTTTTCTTAACAGCGTGAATCATGCCGTCAGCCTGGTTACGTACAGTAATCAACTCTTCGAACTTGCGATCTTCTTCGGCATGACTCTCCGCGTCACGCACCATGTTTTCGATCTCATCATCAGACAAGCCTGAACAAGCTTTAATGACAATGGACTGCTCTTTTCCGGTCGCCTTATCTTTTGCAGAGACATTCAAGATACCGTTCGCATCGATATCAAATGTCACTTCAATTTGAGGCATACCACGTGGCGCCGGCGGAATATCTGCCAAATCGAAACGACCCAACGACTTATTCTGAACCGCCTGCTTACGCTCACCCTGAACCACGTGAATGGTAACCGCCGTTTGATTATCATCTGCCGTTGAGAACACCTGAGATTTTTTCGAAGGAATCGTCGTGTTCTTATCGATCAGCGGCGTCGCAACACCACCCATGGTTTCAATACCCAGTGTTAACGGTGTTACGTCAAGCAGCAATACATCCTTCACGTCGCCCGACAATACACCCGCCTGAATGGCTGCACCAATTGCCACAGCTTCATCCGGGTTAACATCTTTACGAGGCTCTTTACCGAAAAACGCTTGCACCTTCTCTTGTACCATAGGCATACGAGTCTGCCCACCAACAAGAATAATATCATCAATTTCTGATGCACTTAATCCGGAATCTTTTAGCGCGATCTGGCAAGGCTCAAGGCTACGCTTAACCAGATCTTCAACCAAAGACTCCAACTTGGCACGTGTAACCTTAACATTAAGGTGTTTCGGACCAGTCTGATCGGCAGTGATGTAAGGCAAGTTAACATCAGTCTGCTGTGAACTGGAAAGTTCAACCTTGGCTTTTTCTGCGGCTTCTTTAAGACGCTGCATGGCCAATGGATCGCCTTTTAGGTCAATACCGCTATCTTTCTTGAACTCTTCTGCTAAGTAGTTGATCAGACGTAAGTCAAAGTCTTCACCACCCAAGAACGTATCGCCATTGGTCGCAAGAACTTCAAACTGCATTTCACCGTCAACATCTGCAATTTCAATAATTGAGATATCGAAGGTACCACCACCCAAGTCATAAACAGCAACGGTAGAATCGCCGCCTTTTTTATCCAGCCCATATGCCAGCGCTGCCGCTGTTGGCTCGTTGATGATACGCTTAACTTCAAGCCCAGCAATACGGCCTGCATCTTTCGTAGCCTGACGCTGAGAATCGTTAAAATAAGCAGGAACCGTAATTACCGCCTCAGTCACCTTCTCCCCCAGGTAATCTTCCGCAGTTTTCTTCATTTTCTTCAGAATTTCTGCAGAGATCTGAGGTGGCGCCTTTTTGTCGCCCTTTACTTCAACCCAGGCATCACCATTGTCAGCTTTGGCGATTTTGTATGGAACCATCTGAATATCTTTTTGCACAACATCATCTTCAAAACGACGTCCGATGAGTCGCTTAATAGCAAACAGCGTGTTGTGTGGATTGGTAACCGCTTGACGCTTTGCAGGCTGACCCACTAAGGTTTCATCATCAGTGTAAGCGATGATGGATGGCGTGGTGCGATCACCTTCGGCATTTTCAATTACCCTTGTCTTCTCGCCATCTAAAATAGCTACGCAAGAGTTTGTTGTTCCCAAGTCAATTCCGATTATCTTGCCCATTTAATTACTCCAAAACCTAAATTCGTTTTCTAATTTTTAATGCTTTCACGGTGACGTTACCGGCATTTAATTCATAACACGTTGGCACTGCTTCGACGCTTGTTAATCCAGTAAAGCGTCAACCAAGCACCAGACCAAACTGGATTACTGCTTTATATTGGCCTAGATTTATTTTTTTCAAGCCTGCTCATCTACTTTTGGCGCAGCTTTAGCAACCATCACCATCGCAGGGCGAGCTAATCTGTCATTGAGGGTGTAACCTTTCTGTATTACAGCGATAACAGAGTTAGGCTCGGCATCCGGTGCCTCAATCATTGAAACCGCCTCATGCAGTGCAGGGTCAAAAGGCTCGCCAACAGGGTTTACCTGCTCTACATTGAATTTCTTAAGACCAGTGATGAACATTGACAGCGTCATCTCCACCCCTTCACGCAGCGCGGCAACACTCTGATCATCCCCCTGACTGGTCTCAAGGGCCTTTTCTAAACTATCAACAACCGGCAACAACTCTTTGGTGAATTTTTCCAAAGCAAATTTGTGAGCCTTCTCGACATCGATTTCAGCTCTACGACGGATATTCTGCGCTTCGGCCGTAGCCCTCAACGCCTGGTCTTTTAACGCAGCCACCTGTTCCTGTAGTTGTTCCGCCTCTTGCTGCCAATTCTTATCACCTTCAGGCGTAGCATCAGTCTGCTCACTTGTTTCAGACTGAACATCCTGCAGGTCTTCAGCGCTGATCACCTCTTGATCGTGCATTGACTCTTCAGGACTGTTTTCAACTTTTTGCTCATCCACGCTCATTCAGGGCTCTCCCACTCTCACTACTATTAATCTAATATCATCAAATATAACCGCACGCTCCTCAACAGGAAGCTTATTACGAATAAGCCCCTATATGGGGCTATGCGTCCACGCTTTCAAGGGGTAATTTTTAACCAATATCATACCACGCCGACCAAATAGCTTATTTTCAGCTTACCAGCCATTGACTCATCAATTTTTTTAGCCATACTACTGTATATTTAAACATGCATCCTGTTTTGGAGAAATTACATGCTAACTCAGCTTACAGTAGATAATCTGGCCATCGCTGATCACTTGGAACTGTTTTTTGAGCAAGGCATGTCAGTCATTACCGGTGAAACCGGTGCCGGAAAATCCATTATCCTGGATGCTCTCGGGCTCACATTGGGAGATAGAGCTGATAGCGGACTGGTCAGACATGGGGCCGATAGAGCAGATATTTCTGCCGTGTTTGATATTAGCAACCTTCCTGAAGCGCGAGAGTGGCTGAAAAAATTTGACCTAAACAGCGATAACGAATGCATTCTTCGCAGAGTCATTACCAGTGAAGGTCGATCTCGCGGCTACATCAATGGTCAACCAAACTCCCTTAACAATCTACGGGAGCTAGGCGAAATGCTAATCGACATTCACAGCCAGCATGAACACCAATCGCTTCTAAAAAAAGAGACGCATCGCCGCCTGATTGATGAGTTTGGTGGACTTAAAGCGCTCACACAGGAAGTGGCATCTGACTACAAACAGTGGTCAGAACAAGCACAAAAGCTTGAACAACTTCAAGGAGGCCAAGATGAGCGAGCCGCACGCCTTCAGCTGTTAGAATTTCAAGTTAAAGAACTAGACAATTTAAACTTGGCTGAAGCAGAACTTCAGGAGCTGGAGAAAGAGCAGCAGTCACTCAGCCATGCTGAGCAGTTACTTAATAGCGGCCATCAAGTACTCCAAATCTGCAGCGAAGGAGAGACGACCGCCCAGTCAATGCTATCCCATGCACTGCACACACTCGAATCCCTTCCGGTACAGCATGAGTCTTTAAGCGAAGCGCAAAATCTATTATCAGAAGCCATGATTCAGCTGGAAGAAGCCAGTCACAGCATCCGAGGGTTTGTTGATCATTTTGAAATTGACCCAGCACGACTCCAGGAAGTCGATGAGCGACTGAGTTCGTCATATCAACTGGCTCGCAAACACCGAATCGCCCCGGAGCAACTGCCGACACTCCACCAAAGGCTCTCAGAAGAATTGAAGTCTTTGGGTAATGGAGATGGCAACATCGAGGCGATCGAAGAAGAAACAGCACAACGGGCAGAGAGATACAGACATTCCGCTGAAAAATTGAGCAAAGCCAGAGCTAAAACCGCACTCAAACTGGATAAAAGCATTACCCGCCAACTGGCAGAACTCGGTATGCCTTCAGTAAAGTTCATTACTCAGGTCACCCCGCTAGCTGGCAATACCTTTTCGCGCCTCGGACTGGAAGATATCGAGTTTCTGGTGAGCGCTAACCCGGGGCAACCCCCAAAACCGCTCAACAAGGTCGCATCAGGCGGTGAGTTATCCAGGGTCAGTTTGGCAATTCAGGTCGTTACAGCACAAACCTCAACCATCCCCACGCTGGTATTTGACGAAGTGGACGTTGGCATTGGCGGGGCGACTGCCGAAGTTGTGGGAAGACTGCTTCGAACACTTGGCCAGAACGGACAGGTCTTGTGTGTCACGCACCAACCTCAGGTTGCTTCGCAGGGCCACCATCACTTGTTTGTAAGTAAGCGAGTCTACAAGAAAGAGACGCACTCCAGCATTAACAGACTTAATGGTGAAGATAGAACACAGGAAGTAGCGAGAATGCTGGGGGGCGTGAATATAACCGAGCAAACACTGGCTCATGCACGTGAAATGCTCTCACTAACAGAGCTTGAAGCATAGTATCAACCCAAGATTACATGCTAGAGACTTAAAAACACGAGTATTAGCGCGAAGTAGATCAGGCGGATGATATAGACATGGTTCAGCCCCTGCCTAACGAATTCGGAGGGGCCCAATTTTAGATATATTTTGCCTAAGACGGCGTATGATTATATTTTGAATTTAAATCAAACCTGCGTCAGAGATCTACTTCAACTCTCAACTTTAGGTTTAACATATAAAGTCAAACTATGATCAATCAGCTCAAAACCGTGCTCCTCCGCGATTTCACGCTGCCTGCGCTCAATCACTGGGTCACAGAACTCGATTACAGCTCCGGTCTTTGAACACACCATATGATCATGGTGCTCTTCGCCAGCCAATTCAAATACGGCATGGCCGCCCTCAAAATTGTGCCGCAACACAAGCCCTGCGCTTTCAAACTGGGTGAGCACTCGATATACCGTTGCAAGCCCCACGTCCTCTCCAGCGTCCAACAAGGCTTTATAAACATCCTCGGCACTCATATGATGATTATCAGCATTCTCAAGCATATTTAATATCTTGACTCGTGGCAGAGTGACCTTTAAGCCAACCTTACGCAATTCGTTATTTTCTGGAGCCATACTCTATTTCCAAACCAGATTACTTTTAAATTAGTTTCTATGATAACAGTATTAGACACTACAGATGATTATATCTCTTCGCAGTGAGCAAGAACTTCAGGTATCATTCATCAGATTGGCCCAAGATAGTGGAATTCGAATTCAGATGCAAAAAATCCGTTTCAAAACCCTCTTTACGACACTGTTGTTGCTATTATGCTTAGGCGGGTGTTCATTTCCCGGTGTGTATAAAATTAACATCCAGCAAGGAAACATTATTACACAAGATATGCTCGACCAGCTAAAGCCGGGTATGAGTCGCAGGCAAGTACACTTTGTACTAGGAAACCCGCTACTCAATAACGTATTTGACAGCAGCTATGAAAATTATGCCTACACCTACCAAAAGGCGGGCGGAAAGACAGAAAAGCAGCTCATCACAGTATTTTATGAAGATGAACAGTATACTCACTTTACCGGCGAGTTGCTGAAAGAGAACCCTGCGTACTAAATACACTGGTCGCCAAGCTATACTATTAATTGGATTTTATCCTACGGCAGACCAGCCGTAGGGTTCGCAATTTATTAGTTATGCTTATTTCTTTGCCGCTCGATTGAGTCGGGCCTGCTTCGGATCTATTTTTAACGGGCGGTAAATCTCCACACGGTCACCTTCCCTTAGCTCATGCTCTTTGGGGTTTTTAACCGCCTTACCAAAAATACCCATTTTATCGTTATCAATATCAATTTGTGGAAAAGCATCTGTAATAGCCGATTGAACGACGGCCTCATACATTGTGGTTCCTATCAATACATCCAGTGCGATAATTTTCTGCTCTTCCGGTGTTGCATAGGCAACTTCCACACTAATTTTACTCGTTCCCATAAACTTCATTTGCTCGCTTGCAAAACGCATCAACCATTGTATTAGCAGCCTGGTTAAATAGGGTGGCCAACGCCATTTTTGCCAGCTGACCATTAAAATCAAAATCCAATTTTAACATTACCTTACAGGCGGAGGTTTCAAGTGGCTTAAACTGCCATACTCCCTGAAGATAACGAAACGGCCCCTCAACCAGCTCCATCTTGATTTCATTCTGGCTGATAAAACTATTTCGTGTAGTAAACTGATGACGAACCGCTCCTTTGGCAATCCCCAAAGTCGCGATCATTTGCTGCTGCTCTAAAGAAATAATTTGAGCATCCGAACACCAGGGCAGAAAGGCGGGATAGGAAGCAACATCGTTGACGATGTTATACATGCGCTCAGACGAGTGAAAAACCAAAGCGCTTCGATCAATACTATGAGCCATCAATTAACCCAATATAAAAACCTGTTGAATGAAATAGCCAACAAGCAATCATAGCAATACTCGCTAGGAATTTGCTTGCTCCGTGCCCTCTATTCTACCCAGATTAAAAAAGATTCTCACCTGTAATCCTATACTATAGATCGAAGGCGTTGACGAAGCGATCTCACGCTAAGGAGTAGCTAAGCCACATTTATAGGGCTATTTTTCAGAAGATAGTTCATCTTCGGCCATATCAGTCACCTTAACCTCAAACACCGAACAGGAAGGCGGCGCACTCTTCGTGCTGCATAACTCCCTGCCCAATTCAAACAAATTTGTGATAAAAATAACCAGAATGGCCATTGGAGCAAACCATTTCAACACCAACCGCCATAAATCAAAAAACCAAGGCTGGTAGTTAGCGAACTCAGACTCCACAAACTCTTTCCGCAAAAACCACCCAACATAAAGCGCAACTAACAACCCGGTCAACGGTAAGAGCATTCGAGAGGTAATAATATCTAACCCGTTAAAAATGCGGACTCCCATAAACTGCACATCCTGCCAGGCACTAAACGACAAGATCGCTGCAACCCCCAAACCCCATGCCGTTAAGGCTACAAGAAACGTTGCAAACGCTCGGCTCACGTTGAACCTCTCAATCCCCCAGGCAACGGCGGGCTCCATTACAGCGATGGCCGAACTCCACGCTGCAAACGTGACTAGAACGAAGAACATCACGCTAAAAAACTGACCACTACTCATATTGCTATAGGCCAGTGGTATCGAGTGAAAAATAAGCCCGAACCCCGATACGGCAGTCATATCATTCGCGAATAAAATCGGGAAAATAACCAGACCGGCAGCCACCGCCACTAACAAATCCAGCAGAGCAACAAAGAGCATCAGGCGACCCACTTTGGCTCGTCCCGGCATATATGCACCATAAACCATCATCGCCCCAGTACCGATGCCCAGGGTGAAAAACGCATGTCCCAACGCATCCAGCCATGCCTGAGAGGTTAGTTTACTTTGCATGGTAAAAAGATAGCTGACCGCCTGATTCATTTCGCCACTGCGTACCGAAAACACCAGCAAGACCATCAGCAACAGTAACATCAGCGGTACCAGCAGCCTTACCGCACGCTCGATACCTCGGTTAACACCACGCGCAACCACGACCACCACGAGCAACAGAAACAGTGTGTGCCATGAGGCAAAATAACTGGGCGAGGACTGTAATCGACGCAGCACATCAACAACCTGCACAGCCCCGCCTTCGGAAAACTCTCCAAAGGCAGAGGAAAACACATAGGCCAATGACATACCGCCAACAACGGTATAGAGCGTTAAAATCAAAAAGCCAGACAAAACCGATAACACCCCGATCCCGCCCCAGAGTCGGTTTGAGCCTGCACGT
>JBFKTM010000108.1:0-7858 GCA_041636295.1 Oleiphilaceae bacterium | reverse complement strand
GCGATTCCCCCGAATCATAAACTTGTCGATGGCAAGACCTAAAACGTAAAGCGTTGTGCTCGGAGCTAAATGTAAAACCCAATTTTGCATTTGTCGCTGTCGGAAAATGATCACTTTGTACGTTTGTCTTACAACAAGAGCAGTAACTAGTTCATTATTATTATTAAATTTTGTTCTATACAAAATGTAACGAGATGTTCGACTTTGCTATCAAATGAAAACTAATTTCTAGAAGTGATGGAGGGATATTTCCCAGCGGCTTTTTTGATAAAACAAATACCACATAAACCGCCTATCATATTGTTTAATATGCTTTTTCTGTTTTGATATAAACAGATATCTATTAGCACCTATTGGCACAATAGCCGTGATAGTTTGTCACAATCGGATAAGTTGCTTAGGATTTCGATTTCATCAGACTGGCAATTTGGTGCATTATTTAAGGCCAATTAATTTCTATTCCTGCTTTTAAAGTATTTTCCACCACAACCACTGAGACTCGCGCCATGTCCTATCTACCCACCATCGAAATAGAACCAAAAACCAAAGCCGATGCGGCCGTCATCTGGTTACACGGCCTGGGTGCCAGTGGTTATGACTTTGAACCCATTGTGCCTGAACTGAATCTGCCGGAGCAGGTAGCAATTCGCTTTATTCTGCCTCACGCCCCCGAAATGCCTGTCACCGTTAATGGCGGTTATATCATGCCGGCCTGGTACGATATTCTGGAGATGGATATTGACCGAAAAATCGATGAAGCACAGCTGCTGCAATCGGCCGTTGAGATCCACAAGCTCATTAAGCGGGAGCAGGAACGAGGGATTGCCAGTGAGCGGATCTTTATTGTCGGATTCTCCCAAGGAGGGGCAGTGGGTTACCATGCGGCGTTAACCTACCCTGAAAAACTGGGCGGGCTATTAGGGCTTTCTACCTACTTTGCTACCGCACAAACCATTACGCCGAACCCGGTGAACCAGCAGATCCCGATTCAGGTTTACCATGGAACGCTTGATCCGGTGGTTCCTGAAGCATTGGGTCGAAAAGGCTATAACGACCTGCTGGCCTTAGGGTATCAGGCGGAGTACCTTACCTATCCGATGGAGCATCAGGTATGCCTTGAAGAGATTGAGCATATTTCTGCCTGGTTGCAAAAACAGTTGCTCGATAACAACGCCTGACATGATTTATCTGGTCTATTTATTTGATTGTTTTCATCATTGAAGCATCTAGACATCTGCGGCATGCTGCTTCGTGGTGAAAACAGCGACATGGCAAGAATTAATGAGTATAAATAACCCGTTTAATGAGTATTTAACCGCAACCCGTTTCTTCGACTACGACAAGCCTGAAGTTCAGCAGTGGGCCGACCGGGTATTACAAGATGTGGGTGAAGAGCCTGTCGAGATAGCCAAAGCCCTCTACCTCGCCGCTCGCGATGAGGTGAGCTATAACCCCTATGTTTTTTCCAGTGTACCGCACACACTCAGTGCCAGCTATGTATTGAAGACCAAAGAGTCCTATTGCATTCCCAAGGCGGTATTATTGGGTGCAGCCGCTCGCTATAAGGGTATTCCCTCGCGTCTGGGGTTAGCCGATGTAAAAAACCACCTGTCCAGCCCGCGATTGATCGAATGGCTTCGCTCAGACATTTTCAGAATGCATGGCTATATCGAACTCCACCTCAATGGGCAATGGGTCAAAGCAACCCCGGCATTCAACAAACGGCTCTGTCACCGGATGAAGGTAGAGCCATTGGCGTTTGATGGAATCCATGACTCTATTTTTCAGGCTTACACCGATGATGGCACTCAGCAAATGGAGTACATTAACGATCATGGCGAGTTCGCAGACGTGCCGATAGCGTTCATAATAGACGGCATACGAACAGCGTACCCACACCTGTTTAATAGCGATGCTACTACGTTGCCAATTTCAGGCAATCTGGAAGCAGAGATATAACACCCCGTCGTCTTTTTAATAAAAACTGAGCAAATTCTGAACTGGCTAATATACTTAGGATGAGTAGACTTCAACAATAAAAACGAGGCTCCTTATGGAAAAGCAAACCTCTAGCTGGTTAGAAGAATACGGTGATTATATCTCCGGTGGGCTCACGGCGCTGTTGTGTCTTGACCTTGGCATGTTCCTGATTCACCTGATTGTGGAACGCACCACCGAGGGCTATGGCCTGGCGACGTTACCGTTTATCATCGTGGCATTAGCGCTGTTCCACATTGAGCGGCTGTATCGCAAACAAGCCTCACACGATCACTAACAGCTACTCCCATACCGTTTACAAACAGTTGAGTGAATCTCGCCGGTCGAGCCATTCACTCTCCCGCCTGCTTCGTGACATTGTGTTACTTTTTGAGTAGCGACTGTACGTTCGTATCTGAGTCACAGAAATCCACCTAATTCATGAGGTTAAATGCGCACCTAAAAAATTAATAATTTCAAGAGTCTGTTATGCTGTTAAAGACACGACACCCCCTACTTATTCTCGCTTTTAGTCTATTAACCGCCTGTGGCGGTGGTGGCTCCGACAACGGAAGCCAAGGCAGCGCGACAACCAGCCCTGCAACCACGGAAACACCAACCACAGAGCCACCAGTCACCACCCCAGAAACTGTTGATCCAATCACCCGTGCACTGGTTGATGGAGACGCGAGTTACATTACCGATAGCCGCACGCTCATCGAGCAAATCATCAGCTTGCTCAATCAGTTAAAGACACAACAAAACACCACCGTCACCTCTATTTTCGCAGGTGATGCAATTAACTATGCACCGGGCAACCGTAACCAACTGTTCAATATCACCCGGCTTGAATCAACCTTCCCGTTAATCACCGGCAATGACGGACGTTATCTGGCCGTGGCTGGTGAGACCACTGCCCGTTATGCGGCCTTCGGGGAAGGGGTGCTGAATGGGCTGCAAAGCGGTGACTACCCGGCGATGGCTACCCCGGTTAAACAGCTACTGGCCTGGTTGCTGAAAACCGACATGGCCCAGCTTAACCAGTCGCGAAATGTTGCGCTCTCCTATTTTGGCTGGCTGGAGTCGGGCAGTAAAAACTGGCTGGCAGCGCAGGCCGACCAATGGCAGCTCACCACCTGTAGTGACAGCAGCCAACTGGCTAACTGCTACGAAGGTAAAGACCTGATCATAATCAGCTGGAACGGAGCTGACGATAGCGATGCCAGTGCCACTCGATCGGCTCTTCAAGCGGCAATAGCACGGGGTACGCCGGTATTCTATATTCATGACTGGTATGAAGCCTATAACGAGGTGGCCCATACCGTCGCCGACCTGTTGGGCACATCGTTACCGTACGGCGGTAACTACTGGGCCAACAGCAGTGCTAATTGGACCAATAGCGAGCAGATGCTGACACAGGGGAATCTGTATGACACCTTGTTAACGCCGGTTGAGCACCTGCGTGACCGCGACTTTGCCTTTGACTGGTCCGGCTGTACCAGCTCGGTGGGTAAGGTGAGTTGTGACAATGTCAGCGGCATCAACGAGGCTTTTTTTAACGGGGCGCAAGCCTTTAAAACATCCTTGAACTCGCTGGACCAGCAAGGCACAGCCCTCTTTTCCGGTGAAGAGAACCAGCTGTTAAAACTGATGGTACTGCTAGGCGACAAGCTGCGGGAATCGATTCAGTACCCGATGGATAAAGAGACCAGCGATACCACAGATTTTATGAGCGCTTATTTCGCGGATCATCTAACCTACTACAACCGAACCATTAATCCGGCACAGGCAGATCTGGGTAATTTCAGTGAAAACCTCACCAGCGGTAATGCCCTGATCCCACAACAAGCGGTCAGCTTAACCAGCAACGGCCACAGTGGATATGCCGGTACTGGGCTCTATGTGATGCCGGGCCAGACCATCAAGGTGACCCGCACCGACAACACCGATACGAGTGTTACGCTGTTCATCAATACCCAGCGCACCGGCTCAACCCGAGAGTTCAACAGCAACCAGTATCAGCGCCCCAAGTTCCTGAAGAGCCCGTCGATGAAACTGACGCCGCAACAGCCATTAACTCTCACGTCGCCCTATGGTGGGCCGTTGATGGTCTATCTGTCGGCCACCGATACGCCACAAACTATTACCTTTACGGTAGAGCAGAGCACCCGTTACCCTTATCTCACCGACTTCGCACAGGCCTCATCGTTTGTTAATGAGCTGCGTAGCAGCAGTCTCAACTGGGCCGGTATAAAAACCGACTTTATCGAGATCAACTCCCGTAAGAACAAGATGCTCACGTTCATCGACAGTGCCCCCTACAATGGCAATGTGCAGACCGCCATGGATGATGTCTGGGTCTACATGGTGCAAGGCACCTACAATCTGGCCGGGTTTCAAGGCAGTGGCCTAAGCATGGATACCGAAGTCAGTAATTTCTGCACCGGCAAGGGGTGGAACTGTGCAGATACCACCATACACGCCAAACCCCAGCGACAACATATCAATGTTGATGAGGCCGCCCACTGTGGTGGTGGCTGCTCCGGCAATCCCTATGATCAATCCTGGGCACTGACTCCGCTTGGCTGGGGGGAGAGCCATGAAATAGGCCATAACTTACAGCGTGGCCGACTTAAAATATATGGCGGTCGCTCCACCGAAGTGTCCAACAATATCTTCCCCGCCTATAAGGGCTGGCAGTATTTCAAAGACCATGGCACTCAGGTTAGCTCCTGCTCCCGTGGCGGAGCCCAGGCCGCCTTCGATATTCTGCAGGCCGGTGCCAAAGCCGCGAATCCAACCAGCTATGTTAAAGATGCGCTTTGGTCTCAGACCGGCACCTACGACATGGCCGGTGAACGTCTGGCGTTTTACATTCAGATGGCCTTTGCCGCCAATCAACTTGGTTCACTGGATCACGGCTGGCAACTCTTCACATTAATGTATCTGCATGAACGACTGTTTTCCGATGCACTGAGAAGTGATAGTCACTGGCAGAGTGAGAACACTAAGCTGGGTTTTAGTAATTACACTACCAGACCCACCAGCATTACCGCCGAAGACTTTATGCTGATCTCACACTCGTTGATTACCAATACCGACCAACGACCGTTCTACGATATGTGGGGCATAGAATATAGCAGCGAAGCCAGTGCCCAAGTTGCAGCACTAGGGCTAACCAATACCGCCAGCAAGGTATTCTATACACTAGATACCCACTGCCAGTTTACCAACAGCACACTGCCGGTAGATGGGGCTCAAACCTGGCCATAGAAGAAAGAGCGTAGGCAGCACACAGTCGATAATAGACAGTGTGCTGTGTGTTTAGGCTAAGCGACGGCTTGTTGCTGTTTCGCCATAAACTGGTTAGTGGCGCTCAGTATTGCATTCAGCGAGGCGGTTACAATGTCTTCGTGAATGGCGGAGCCGTAATAGGGTTGCCCATCAATATTCACCTGAACGTAGGCGGCGGCGTCTGCATCGCTGCCTTCTCGCAAGGCATGTTCGGCGTACTCCTGAATGTCGATTTGCACGCCATAACGACTCCGTATCGCATGGGCGAAGGCATCAAGAACCCCGTGCCCATCACCAGAAATATCTACCGTCCCCTCGTCCGAGATTAATTGCGCATGAACATGATCATGTGTGGTTCGCTTCAGCTCAAACGCGCCCAGCCGTATTGGCGCCTGATTATCAATATAGACTTCATTGAACAACTGCCACATAACCTCCGATGAAACCTCGCCACCATTACGCTCCGCATGACGTTGCACCACACCACTAAACGCAATCTGCAACCAGCGAGGCAGTTGCACGCCGTAATCACGTTCCAGAGCGTAGGCGACGCCCCCTTTACCGGATTGCGAGTTGACTCGAATCACCTCCTGATAAGAGCGGCCCAGATCGGCGGGATCAATAGGCAAATAGGCCACTTGCCAGGGTTGATCAGGCTGGTACAGCGCCAGACATTTTTTAATGGCATCCTGATGGCTGCCGGAGAATGCGGTATAAACCAACTCTCCGGCATAGGGGTGTCTGGGGTGAACCGGCAGTTGGGTGCAGGCTTTGACAGTACGCACAATCTCATCCATATCGGCCAGATTAAGCATAGGGTCAATACCCTGACTGTAGAGATTCATCGCCATGGTGACGATGTCCATATTGCCCGTGCGCTCACCATTGCCTAATAACGTGCCCTCTACGCGCTGAGCACCGGCCATCACCGCCAACTCTGCCGCAGCCACGCCGCATCCCCGGTCATTGTGGGTGTGCACGCTCAAAATAATCGCTTCCCTATTCTTCACATGTGCACAAAACCATTCAATCTGGTCGGCAAACACATTGGGTGTGGCCATCTCCACCGTGGCAGGCAAGTTAATAATGGCCGGATTTTCAGGGGTGGGTTGCCACACAGCCGTCACTGCGTCGACCACTTCAACCGCGAAGTCCAGTTCGGTGCCGGTAAAACTTTCCGGGGAGTACTGGAAGACCCAATCCGTCTCCGGGTTGGCCTCGGCCAACGCCTTGACTTTTTTCGCGCCATTCACAGCAATCTCAACAATACCCTGTCGATCCAGTTTAAAGACCTGCTCCCGTTGCACGGTGGAGGTCGAGTTATAAACATGTACCACGGCGCGTCGGGCACCTTGCAATGACTCAAAGGTTCGCTCTATCAGCTCTGGGCGAGCTTGTGTCAGCACTTGCAATGTGACATCGTCAGGCACCTGATTCTCTTCGATTAACCACCGTACAAAATCAAAATCCGGTTGCGAAGCGGCAGGAAAACCCACCTCAATCTCCTTGAACCCCACTTTCACCAATAGCGCAAACAGCTGCTGCTTTTGACTCACCGACATTGGTTCAATCAGTGCCTGATTGCCATCACGGAGATCGACACTACACCAGCTGGGTGCCTTCGTAATGACCTGATCCGGCCAGGTACGGTTAGTCATCTTGATCGGGGCAAAAGGGCGGTATTTGTTATGATTGAACCCTGACATGAGGGGAAGCTCCTGCAACTAAATGAATAAAGAGTCAACGCAGGCTCGCAATGGTCTCCTGGATAGTGGAGCGCATTCTCCAGACCCTTATGGGGTCTACGGGCGTGGCCAGCCGGGTCAGCTGCCCCATGTCGCTACGAGCGCATCGTTAACAGGAGGAAATTATAGGCCGAATGCCAGGGAGAATGTTTGCGTATTCACCTCACTTTCATCTCTTTTAAGCAATATTACGCTATTTATTCATGTACAATTGGTGATATATTGCTTACATCATCCAATAATGTAACTACTTATCCCTACAAGCCCGTCATTCTGCGACTTGATCGCAGAATCCACTGGCATCCGAAAGATGGATCCTACGGTCAGGCCAAAGGATGACGCCGGGAGGAGTCGTTACCAAATGATTAATAGAAATAGTAGCTAGAGGTGATACTCATGGTGACTCTCGACCGACTGGACCGCCGCATACTGGAGGCGTTGCAAAAAGATGGCAGTATCAGCAACCTGGAACTTGCCGAAAAAGTCGGGCTCTCTCCATCACCTTGCTCTCGACGGGTTAAACAACTGGAAGAGAGTGGTATTATCAACCGCACGGTGACGCTGCTGAATCCGGAAAAACTCAATCTGAAGCTGACCGCCATTATTCAGGTCAGTATGGATCGCCACACGCCCGACCGGTTTGAGAACTTTGAGCAAACCCTGGAGAGTTATCCAGAGGTTATTGCCTGCTCGCTGATAACCGGGCAAGCTGCCGACTATCTGGTAGAAGTACTGGTACAGGATATGGACGGCTACCAGGAGTTTTTATTAGGGAGGCTAACCCGGATTCCTGGTGTAACGGGGGTTCATTCCAGCTTCGTATTGCGTAAAATCATTGATCG
>JBFKTM010000107.1:0-7876 GCA_041636295.1 Oleiphilaceae bacterium | reverse complement strand
TTCCAGCTCTTGGAATAAAAGTTGGCCACCCAGTGCGGCTAACCCCAAACTACTTTGCGCACTGATATCAGCCAAACGTTCTTCATCTATCGGTGTAATATCAGCAATACTCAAAGAAGCATAAAACACACTACTGGAAAACAGGACTGTTCGAATAATAGTATTGCTGAATTTGATGGACATCTCGGCTCTCCTTGATCAATGTGTAATTGATAGTCTAGGAGCCATACAGGCAAATTGAAGTTACTGTTTGCATGGATTAGTTACGGAGTGTCAGTCAACTTATGCTGATGTAACAGCATAATGAGGCACCCAACAAATACGACAGTACAGCTATTTCAGCAACGAGGTATATCATGAATTACTGTCAAAAATGCGGTAAAAAACTGATAAAAGCAATCATTGACCATAAAGAGCGCAATCGTTGTCCAGATGACCGCTGTGGATTTGTCGACTGGAATAACCCAATCCCTATCGTCGCCGCCATTGTCGAGCATAGTGACAAGATTATATTAGTTCATAGCAAAGCGTGGCCAGCCAACCTGTTTGGCTTGGTTTCCGGTTTTTTAGAGTCTAAAGAAAACCCGGCCGATGCGGTGAAAAGAGAAATATTTGAAGAACTGAGCCTGGAGTCAATAGAAACCCACTTTGTCGGGCTCTATCCTTTTGAGCAAATGAACCAACTCATTATTGCTTATCATGTTAAAACAACTGGAAACTTACAACTTGGGGATGAGCTTGATGCCTTTAAGCAAATTCCCATTGAAAAGTTAAAGGCCTGGCCTTTTGGTACGGGGTTGGCCGTTCAGGATTGGTTGGAGAAGCGAACAACGGAGCATAGCCAATAAGACTTGTCAGTGAGAAATATTGACCTGCCCTCGCATAAGAAAGAACTAACTTAAAAGGTCGGTAATAAACAGGTGTTGCAAATTTATACCAACCTCTGCTGTTCTCAGCACTTAATAACTTGCGTTCCCGCGATCAGGTCATGTACGCACCGGCGGTTTTTTCTAAAGATGAAAAGCAGGTCAATCAATACTAAAAACTGCCCGATAAGCGGTATGATACCGGCTAAAGACAGTGGCAAATATCGCTTGCCAAGCATCGTTCCCATATTGACTAACTCCCCGTCCATATTAGTAATTTTGATGCCTAATGCCTTTTTACCAATAGTCTGACCGGAGTTCTTAAGAAAATAACCATGAACGATGATAAAAGTGATAAAGCCGTATAACCCACCTAGTAAGGTAAAGGTGATTGGAGGCTCCTGACCCTGACTGATGTATTCCCACCCGCCAGACAACCACCAGAATGGCAACGCAACAACAAAACCTAGAATGCCATCCAACAGTGCGGCAAAAAGTCTCGACCATTTAGTTGCCAATATTTCATCGAGATGGCCACTCCCTGCCGAAAGTTCAGATTCCGGCGTTTTATACAGATTGCTCATTTATCGACTCCTAGATAATAAAATTGCATTGGGTTAATACCCCCTATATTGGGCATCAATTTTACTATTTATCCGTTTTTATAATGGTTCCAAGATCCAAATGCTTCACGTGATACTTACCTTCATAATCCTGTATTTTAAAAATTGAGTTTTGAGCCATCAAGAAACCCATAGTTGGTTCTTGCCTAATAAAAATAATATCTCCAGCGGCAGCCGTTATATTCGCCTCAGCCCAATTCTCAGCTTTGGATAAAATCTGATGATCACCCGGCTCAAGATTAAAGTAGATATATTGACTTCCACGTGTGTAGCCCATTTCAGATTCAGGTTGTTGGTTATCAACAAAAACGTTAAAACGAATTAAGGCCCCAAGAGATGCCGGTCTCACCATGTAAACAATGGCTTTTCCCTCTTCAGGAGTCTTAGGTAATTGATAGTCTGCAACTTCAGCCCTCATTTGATCAGGGGAAGGAAGTGACGCGCAGCCCGCAAACAACAAAACAGTGAATACAATTATAATTTTTGACAAAAGGTTCATATTGTTCTCTTCAACATTTATTTGAATTTGTATAACGCCTAACAGACAGCAGGACCTATAGACACATTTTTCCGCAACACAATACCCCATTTGGACGGGCATTCCAGTCTTTTTTATATAACGCAACACCTACCTAGCGGTTTTTTCATATAAATCGCCATTTGCTACATTGGTGTAGCAGTCGGTAACTCATGTTACGGGGAAAGTGGCCAACTTTATGACAAGCCTCAAGAGGTATTCAACAGCTGTAGTGACTCATTACCTAGCATGAGTCACTAGAACATATTGTTTTTTTTATACCGTTGCCAGGCCCTCTTTTGAAGCCAACACCCAATGGAGAATTATCCCGAACAGGTCTATTATGATAGAAATATCACCCAGTCCGAGCAGCCATGAAAACCTTCTTGCAAGCCACGGCTCTGCTAGTGCTCAAGCTATTCCTCTTTCTGTCACTTACAGGTGCAGGCTATTTAAAGGCCGATACGATATTAGAGGTAGGACTGCTGTTGGCCAACAGAGATCATGGGGAGAATTTTCATGTCATCATGAAAAACTTCGAAAAGCTTAACCCAGACATCAAAATCAAAGTATTTTTCTATGATGATACCGACTATAAAAAGGAGATCGCCCAATGGACTCACAATAAAGAGGGGCCGGATGTTTTTTATTGGCAAGCGGGTGAACGGCTATTTGATCTAGCCAACAAAGGTGCTGTACGCGACATAGCCCCGCTCTGGAACTCTGAAGAATGGGATAGTGATATTCCAAACCCACTTAAAGCGCTAGTAAGTCGCGATGGCCATATTTACGGATTGCCCTTTGCATATTATCAATGGGGGTTTTACTACAAAAAATCGCTGTTTCGACGATTCAATCTGGCACCACCTCAAAGCTGGGATGAATTCTTAATGCTGGGTCATTCATTAAAAAATGAAGGATTCCAACCAGTCGCTATTGGTACCAAAGAGCACTGGCCAGCTGCAGCTTGGTTTGATTACCTTGATTTAAGAATTAACGGACTGGATTTTCATCGAGCCCTGCTGCAAGGGAGTATTTCTTTCACCGATTCTAAAGTAACGAGCGTTTTTGAATACTGGAAAAAACTAATAGATGAGAACTTTTTCCCGACGATGCATTCATCACTGAGCTGGGTAGATGCGATGCCCTATTTGTATCGCGAAAAGGCTGGGATCACATTACTAGGTAACTTTATTGAGACTCAAATTCCACATCATATGAGGAAGGATATCGGCTTTTTCCCGTTCCCAAACTTGAAAGATGAAATGCCAAATTACGAACTTATTCCAACAGAGGTGTGGGCGATATCCGAGTGGAGCCAAAAAGTGAATGAAGCCGAGACATTAATGAAGTACCTGGCAACACCAGATATTCAATACCAACTTGCAAAAGGATTGGGTTACATTCCAGCCAAAGCCAACCAAGACAACCCTTTAACGCCGTTAGCCCAAAAAGGCGAACAGCTATTGCAGCAAGCAGCGGGAACGCTGCAATACCTCGATCGTGATTCAAATCAGCAGTTTGCTGCCATTGCCATAAAAATCCTATCCAGATTCATTACTGACCCTGATATTGAAAAAACAACCCGTGAGCTGGAACAGGTTAGACACCTGCTCCACAACAGAAGTGTAAAGACCCAACCTCTTACTCATTAACCACTCAGGCACGCCCTGCCAGTAACGACGACGGTATTACTTTTAACAACCGTCCAACTACACTCCAGGGCATCGCTGGTACGGTCGATTTTTTAACTTTCTTCTCAATCAGGTCAACCATCATACGAGCGCCCTTCTCGACATCGATCAAGAATGGCCGGCTCTTCATCATGTTATTGATGGGGGTATCTATATACCCAGGGTATAGACAGGTCACATTGACGGGGGAGTGATGAAGTTCGATCTGCAAGGCATCCATATAGGTATCAATAGCGGCCTTGGAAGCACAGTAGACACTTGCACCAGGCAACCCTCTAAAAGCGGCCACCGAAGCCACTCCAACAACATGCCCTTCGCCTTGGGTCTTAAATAATTTAACAGCCGTGTCAATTGTGGCCATCGCGCCAATTACATTCGTTTGAATAATCGCTTCATCTTCATCAAACTTATCACTACCGATCGAACCGCCACCTCCGATACCCGCATTGGCGACGACGATATCCAGCTTGCCAAACGTTACGGCCATTTCAGGGATTGTTCGTTGAACGGAGGCTACATCCGTAACATCCAACTTAACGGTTTCAACCTGTAAGGCCGGGTACAGCTTACGTATTTCAGCGGCTAATTGATCAAGCGACTCAATGCGTCGCGCGGCCAACGCCAGGTTATAGCCACGCTTTGCAAACTCCTTTGCCAAGCCTTCACCAATGCCTGAACTGGCACCGGTAATCAATACTGTTTTTGTCATTAAAACTCTCACTCCTTTGGTTAACACATATAGATACCCAGCCTTTTATTCAACAGCAAGACGCTAACGCAACTAGCAACTAGCTCATTAATTCAGGTCGATAATGACTTGGTCAGGTATATCCATTGTTTTTATTTGGTCAGGTGTCAACGGCGGCGCGGGCTTTTTAGGGCTACTACCGTCCGCAGATGATAGCGCAGCCGATGCAGACACTGGCGCAGGTGCAACCGGCTGAACAACACTACGCAGACTCTTCTGTAGTGCCTGGTACTCTGTTGTCAGTTTATCCTGCTCGGTTTGACTGTTCACCAGCTGAGACTGAAGACGTTTGATCTCTTTATTTTTTTCAGATATCTGTCTGTTAGATTGGTCAAGTGTTTGTTCCAACGAAAAAATTTCATCTTTAATATTTTGATATCGCTTAGACAGTGCTTCAAAGGCGTTCTTTCGATTTTCAACTTCTGACTTTAACGTGGTGTTTTGCTGTTGGTGAAATGCCAGCTGATCTCTCTGCTGTTGCATTAGCTTCTCTTTTTCATCAATAAGAGAGAGTGTTTTTTCTTTACCCGCTGCGGTGGTATCAAGCGCGGAGCGAATAATCGAATTCTCTTGTGCCAACTGTTCAGCCTGGGCTTTAGTCACATCCAGATTGGTTTTTAGCGTTTCGACCATTTGATTGGTAATGAGTAACTTGGCAGTTAACGCCTCCACCTGCGTATCGCTATCACCTTTCGCTTGGTTAAGTGCCGTGTATTGCACTTGTGCTTGATCCAGCTTCTCTTGCAGCGCGGTTATTTCTTGCTGTTGAGCACCTTCCTCACGCTGTAACCCGGTGACATTCTGCATGGCAGATTGGTAATCGATATAAATTCTAAAGGCCCCAAATGCTGCGGCAACCGCAATTAATACCATCATCGCCAGCAGAACGCCCATAAAACGATTGCGCTTCTGCAGCATATCAATCAGCTGTTGTGCGTAGTACTGACCATTTCCTGTCAGGTCTGATGATGCTCCGTTTTGCATCGGCGATATTGGATTAGATGGTGGGTAGTTCGCCTGAGTTTTATGGGGGACAGGCTGAGCCTGATAGACAGCAGGCTCAGCCGAATCCTCGGCTTCACGGTGGAGCTGTTCACCATTTTCTACTGAATCTGGATTTTGTGATTGCATCATTATTTGCTAGCTTTTGTGTCAGTAAGTTACGAATGATTCTTACACTGAACTATAGCAAAGATGCAGCAGAAAAAGAGGGGTAAACAAAGATAATGTGATTCTGTTTGGAATTAAGTGAACAGGGCCATCAACATTATCACATTCACGCCCCGTCCGCTCAATTCAACAACCGTAGTCTTTACAGCCTGTTATCCTAACTAAGCGTCATCAACGCCTCTTTGGTGTAGGGTTTGATCTCATCCAGTGCATTATTCTGAACTTTCTGCAACCACTGCGGATCAACCAACAAGGCCCGGCCAACCCCTACCAGGTCAAACTCCTCATTGTTCATGCGTTCGACCAAACTATCGATGCCGGTTGGATTTGCGGTGCTGCGCATATCAAAATTACCGTCACCCACAAAATCTCCATCCAGCCCGACACTGCCAACGGTAATCGTCGGCTTTCCAGTGATTTTCTTGGTCCATCCGGCCAAGTTCAGCTCGGAACCTTCAAATTCCGGCTCCCAGAAGCGTCGAGTGCTTGCGTGGAATACATCAACACCGGCTTCGCTTAGAGGAGTCAAAAATTGCGCCAACTGTTCAGGAGTTTCGGCTAGTCGTGCCTCATAGTCTTGCTGTTTCCACTGAGAGAATCGGAAGACTATCGAAAAATTGTCACCGACTGCGGCACGCACCGCCTTTACGATCTCAACCCCAAAACGAACCCGATTCTCAAGTGAGCCTCCATACTCGTCATCACGCTGATTAGTACCTTCCCAAAAAAACTGATCAATCAGATAACCGTGAGCACCGTGAATTTCAACACCATCAAAACCAACATTCTTGGCATTTACCGCTGCCTGGGCAAAAGCATCAATTACATCCTGTATGTCGCCCTTACTCATGGCGACGCCATTTTCCTTGCCGGGTTTGAATAGACCGGATGGGCTATAACCCGGAACCGTTTTGTCAGGACCAATACCGGCTTTACGCACCGAACCCACATGCCACAACTGTGGAATGATCTGGCCACCGGCAGCATGAACTTCATCAACTACATGCTTCCAGCCTTCCAGTGCTTTTTCACCATGCATGGCGGGTACTCTCTCATAACCATTGGCCGCCTTATGAGGGACTGTAGTACCTTCGGTAATAATAAGCCCGACACCGGCCTCCGCACGACGGCGATAGTAATCGGCAACATGAGGCCCAGGAATATAATCCGGAGAAAAGGTACGGGTCATCGGAGCCATCACGACCCGATTACTGAGGTTGAGAGACTTATTTGAAAAGGAAGAGAGCAACACACCGAGCGGGTTATTCATTTAGATCTCCAACGAGAATAGGTCAAAAACAGCATTCAATAGCCATTCGGCATTTTGATAGGAGAAGAGTCTAACGGCATAAAACCAATAAAACGAATTGATTTTATTTATATTGCATCATTAGTTTTAATAATAGTGAGTGATGAATGATGGGTAGTAGAAAGTAGAAAGTAGAAAGTAGAAAGTAGAAAGGAGAAAGTAGAAAGTAGAAAGTAGAAAGTAGAAAGTAGAAAGTGGAAGCAGTGTGCGGTTAATGTTTATTGAATAAAAGCACATTAACCGCACATTTTTTTATTTAACGCTCTAAAATAGCGGTTATACCCTGACCGCCTGCAGCACAGATTGAGATCAAGCCTCGACCCGAGCCCTTCTCTTCAAGCAGTTTCGCCAGTGTTGAGATGATACGTCCACCAGTGGCCGCGAATGGGTGGCCCGCCGCAAGGCTGCTGCCCTTCACATTCATTTTGCTGCGATCAATGGAGCCTAAAGCTTTCTTAAGCCCTAGTTTTTCTTTGCAGAAGTCGTCGTCTTCCCACGCTTTCAATGTTGCGAGTACCTGTGCGGCAAATGCTTCGTGAATCTCATAGAAATCGAAATCTTGCAGTGTCAGCCCTGCTCTTTCCAGCATTCTTGGTACTGCATAAGCGGGAGCCATTAACAGACCTTCTTTTTTATCGACAAAATCAACAGCTGCCACTTCAGAGAATGTCAAATAGGCGCGAACAGGCAGACCACGCTCTTTCGCCCACTCCTCACTCGCAAGCAACACACAGGACGCACCATCCGTCAGGTTAGTACTGTTGCCAGCGGTCATCGTGCCTTTTGCTTTGTCGAAACACGGCTTAAGTGTCGCCAGCTTCTCTAACGTAGTGTCTGAACGCAGTACGTTATCTTTTTCCAGCCCCGCTAGAGGTGTCATCAGATCTTCAAAAAAACCTTCCATATAGGCTTTGTTTAAGTTCTGATGGCTGGCCCAGGCCAGTTGGTC
>JBFKTM010000106.1:0-7885 GCA_041636295.1 Oleiphilaceae bacterium | reverse complement strand
GCAAAACAGTCCCCGTTTCAGCAAGGAAAACA
Organism: Oleiphilaceae bacterium; assembly: GCA_041636295.1. Lineage (GTDB taxonomy): Bacteria > Pseudomonadota > Gammaproteobacteria > Pseudomonadales > Oleiphilaceae > Alkalimarinus. Next base: position 7,853 of record JBFKTM010000106.1, on the reverse strand, counting down.
ATTAGAATGACAAATCCATTACTGCAATCTTCCGCCCTGCCCCATTTTGACCAGATTAAGACTGAGCATGTGGAACCAGCCATTGATCAGATTCTTCAAGATAACCGCAATGCCATTCTGCAGTTGACGCAGAGTGAAGCTGTGAGTTGGGATACCCTGGCAAGGCCAATGGAAGAGCTGGATAATCGACTGAATGATGCCTGGTCGGCGGTCAGTCATCTAAATGCCGTGATGAACGATGAGGCATTGCGTGAGGCTTACAATAATGGCTTGGCGAAGATTACCGCCTACTCCACTGAAGTAGGACAGAATCAGGCGCTTTATAAAGCCTATAAGGCTCTTGCAGATAGTGATGAATATGCAACACTGGATCAGCAGAGCAAAAAAGCGATAGAGAATATATTGAAAGCGTTTCACCTCTCTGGTGTTGACTTGGAAGAGGATCAGAAAGTCCGCTTCTCCGAGCTATCGAATCGCCTCTCCGAATTAACCAGCAAGTTTTCAGAAAATGTACTGGATGCGACCCAAGGCTGGTATCGCCACGTTGATAATATCGAGTCGTTGTCGGGGCTTCCTGAAACGGCCCTTGAGGGAGCGCGACAGGCGGCCGCTCAGCGAGACCTGGATGGCTTTGTGATTACACTGGACTTCCCCAGTTACTTTCCGTTGATGACCTACTGCGACAATCGGGAGTTACGTCGTGAAGTGTATGAGGCATTTCTGACCCGTGCCTCCGATCAGGGGCCTAATGCGGGCAAGTGGGACAACAGCCCGTTGATTAAAGAGATTATGGCGCTGCGTTATGAGATGGCCCGGATTCTCGGTTTTAACAGTTATGCCGAGCGCTCGCTAGCTAAAAAGATGGCCTCAAGCACCGACGAAGTGCTTGGTTTTCTGAATGAACTGGCCGTAAAGAGCAAACCGGTTGCAGAACAAGAGTTTGCTGAGCTGAAGGCATTTGCCAAAGCGCAGTTTGGTGAAGAGGATCTGCAGTCCTGGGATGTTGGCTATTTTGGTGAAAAGCTACGACAGCATCGTTACGCCATCTCTCAGGAGGCGTTACGACCCTATTTCCCGGCCAACAAAGTGATCAAAGGTATGTTTGACTGTGTCCATCGGCTCTTCAATATTGATATTGAGGTGAGTGATGCATCGCCGGTCTGGCACTCTGATGTCACCTTTTACAACATTACCCGCAACGGTGAGCATATTGCCTCGTTTTACCTGGATCTCTATGCGCGAGCCAACAAACGTGGCGGAGCCTGGATGGCCGACTGCCGTGTAAGACGTCGTAACGTGAACAACGAACTGGTCAAGCCAGTGGCATTTTTAACCTGTAACTTCACACCACCAGTCGGCGACAAACCCGCGCTGCTGACCCATGATGAAGTGACTACGCTGTTCCACGAGTTTGGTCACGGTCTACACCACATGCTGACACAGATGGAGGTTTATGAAGTGTCGGGGATCAATGGTGTGGCCTGGGATGCCGTCGAACTGCCCAGCCAGTTTCTTGAGAACTGGTGTTGGCAACCGGAAGCGCTGCAGCTGATATCGGGTCACCATGAAACCGGTGAGCCGCTGCCACAAGAGATGTTGGATAAGATGCTGGCCGCGAAAAACTTTCAGGCCGGTATGCTGATGATGCGTCAACTGGAGTTCTCAATATTTGATTTTCGTTTTCATGCCGAATATAGCGATAGCAACCCGGTAGAGGTGTTGGATATCCTACAGGATGTACGTGATCAGGTCGCGGTGGTCAAACCACCAGCATTTACTCGCTTCCCTCACTCCTTTTCACATATTTTTGCAGGTGGCTATGCCGCTGGTTATTACAGCTACAAGTGGGCTGAAGTACTGGCAGCAGATGCATTTTCCAAATTTGAGGAGAATGGCGTCTTTGATCAACCAACCGGCGAAGCATTTCTGCATGCGATTCTGGAACAGGGTGGCTCACGGGAGCCAATGGAACTGTTTGTGGAGTTCCGTGGCCGCGAACCGAGTGTAGAGCCGCTGCTGCATCAGTCGGGAATAATCTGAGATAGCAGATAACAGTTAAAAGTTAAAAGTGGCGAGTAAAAAGTTACATAAATGCTATGATCGGTGGAGTTAGTAACCAATCATTTTACTTGCCACTTGCCACTTGCCACTTGTTTTATCCAAACTGCTATAATAGCCGCCAGTAAACCTAGAGACTGACAAACTATGAAACAACATCGTCGTTTTATCGCGGGGGCGGTATGCCCCAAGTGTGCAGAGATGGATCGCCTGATTACCTATACCAACGAGGAAGGGGCTTTTCGGGAGTGTGTCAGTTGTGGCTTCATCGATAAACAGGTTGAACAACCTGAAAATGATGAGCTGGAGACACGGGTTAATCAACTGACACCGATGGAACTGGATGAAGAGGTGGTTCCGTTGAAGATCTTTAATCCGGCTGATTTGAAACCCTAGCCAATCGTCAGAACACATTCCGGTAGGAAAAATGGAACTGAATATGGTTGCGTGAGAGCAGGCTCTGCCAATACTCTCGCATCCAGTTCCAGGCCTGGTGCTGGGCCTGTTCGACAAAAGGATTCAGGTTGAGTTCATAGTAATCCGGGGTGCCTGCAATTTGCTGCACGGTGATTAGTGCAGACTGATCCAGTTCATTGGCAAAGGGTTCTCCAATCAACTGGTGGGCTAAAAGATTCGCCTGGGTCACTTCCACCGCACAGAGTTGGCTATTTCGAATCGACTTGTTGTTTTCGTACATCTCTTCCAGTAGCCGATGACATAAGTAAGCCTTCATCAGTAAACCATCCAGCCCGGTATAGTGACTAAACATTATGGTGGGGTGGACAAAGTAGTTATAAGCGGCTTGCAAAAAAGGTTCGAACAACTGTTCGGTATGGGCCTCTTTGGCGCAGGCTTCGACGCACTCCATCACCCGTGGAGCCATTTCAATATACTCGGTGGCAAACTTCACGAGGCACTGGGCTGGATCGTTGGCATGTAATCCGATGATCAAGTGGAGCTGGTAGATCTTATCTTCCATCATGTGGTGGAAGGCACCGGTTTTAGCTTCCGACAGCTTGGCTTGATTAATAACTCTAAATACGGCTTCCGAATTCATGTAGGTTCCTACATCTATACCTACTGACACAGTCAATGTTATGTACCCACTCAGAAAGTGAGTCCACACCTTCCAAGTGCCGTTGTCCTATATCCTATATTAAGAGTGTAGAAGAGATGTTTCGAAGGAAAAGCTGACAACTAGTTTTTTTTCTTCTGAATAGAAGGCTTTTTGTTGATAGATTGCATAATAGTGCGGAGGCTCCTAACAGCCTGCGGTCAGGCCTGCGAGCCTTTCTGCTATGGCATCCCGTGAATGTTTTGCCATCTCTTTGCGGTTCATTGAACCGGCGGCTATGGGCGGAAGCACATGAATGTGCGCACGAATCTGGTCTTCGCGCAGCATCCTGAACAGCGTATCAAAGAGTGTATCGTCTTCTACGAAACCGATATCCGCCAGAAAGTTATTATTGAGGTCGGAGTAACGGATGGCGATGGGTTGTACCGGTCTGCCGGTTGTGACGGCAGACTGGTAGAGCATCGGGAAAAACGGCAGTGTCGCCCGTCCGGTCGTGGTGGTGCCCTCAGGGAATACCAGCAAAGATTGCCCCCGGTGAAGCTGGTGCTCCAGCTGAGGGAGTGAGCGATAGACAGAAAATTTGTTTTTACGCTGGATGAAGACGGTTCTCATCATCTGGCTGAAATGGCCGATCAGTGGCCAGCGCTTCACCTCATTTTTGGCGATAAAGGAGAAGTTGGCGATTTGCGCCAATACCACTGCGTCGAGCCAGGAGATATGATTGGCAACAAAAAAACCGTTGTCGATCAGCGATTCGCCTTCCAGGCAAATCTCGACATTGAGCACGCGCACCAGATTATCAAGCCACCGTTTAAAGGCGGGCTCTTCCAGCAAATGGTCTACTTGACCCTGTCGCGTCTGCTGCCTCAGATAATGGCGCGGTAGCATCAAGGCGGCGGCACTGCAGTGGCTGACAAGCCGGGTAAACCGATAGCCGGTGCGCAGTGCGCGCACTGTCTCATCGGCTTGCTTGCTGGCTAACTGACTCGCTGAGTTGAAGGCAATTGAAACCATAACGAATGCGTCCTCTGCTCTGTGGATGGAGCGCCTGTTTCGACAATCATATCGTTTGGTGTGTGTCAGTATGATGAACGCGTAATTTATTCCATCCAGCGTTGTGTTTGAGAGTAGTGTTTGAAATAGAAACCAAGCGATGCGCCACGAAACATTAGAAACAGGGTTAGTGCCAGCCAGAGGCCGTGATTGCCTAGGGATTGTGTTAGCCACCAAGCCGGAATAAATACCGCGAAGGTTGCACAGAGCATGGTGTTTTGCATCTCTTGGGTACGGGTCGCGCCAACAAATATGCCGTCAAATAGGTAGCTGGGCATCGCCACCATTGGTAGCAGCACTATCCAGCCTAGATAATGACTGGCCTGATCGATTACCTCGGGAATACTGGAAAGCCAGCTCAGTATTAAAGGGCCAAAAAGCCAAAAGAACAGTGAAAATAGCGCCGCTGTTAGCAACGACCATTGGGTTGCAGTGGTAATGGCCTGGTTCAGGCCAATCGGATTTTTCTGGCCAATCGCCTCACCGACCAGTGCTTCAGCGGCATTGGCAAAGCCATCCAGCCCATTGGAGATCAGCAATAAAAAGGTGAGCAAAACCGCATTGGTGGCCAGCACCAGATCACCCTGCTGTGCCCCCTGGGCGGTAAAAAAGGCAAAGGTAAATAGCAGGCTGATGGTTCGAACAAAGAGGTGTCGGTTGACCCGCAGCAGCCGACTATAACTCGCCAGTGTGGTCAAGGTTTTCCGTTGTATCAGCCATTGGTCAAACAGCTGACTGCGCTTGATCATGACGATCCCTACCGCAACTGAACTGTATTCCGCGATTAATGTGGCCCAGGCAACACCATCGCTCTGCCAGCCGAAGCCCATTACAAACAGCAGATCTAGCGCTATGTTAATGCAGTTGGCGCTCAGCAGCATTAACAACGGCCCCCGACTATGTTGCGTACCAATCAACCAACCGATGATGACATAGTGGGCTAAGGTGGCAGGGGCACTGTAAATTCTGATCTCGCAATAGCGTTGTGCCAATAGGGTTACTTGTTCACTCCCCTGCATCAGATAGAGAGCAAGCTGAAAGATCGGTTGCTGCAGCAGTATTAGCAGCAAGCCGATAGTTATGGCGAGCAGCAGTGCTTGGGTGAAAACCTGCTGCAGTTGCCGTTGGTCTTTATTGCCATAGGCCTGTGCAACAAAGCCGGTGGTGCCCATGCGTAGGAAACCGAACCCCCAAAATATAAAAGAGAAGATATTGGCGCCAATGGCGACGGCCCCCAAATAGACAGCGGAGTCGAGATGCCCCAACACGGCGGTGTCGACCAGACCCAGTAGCGGAACCGTTATGTTGGCCAGAATCAGTGGCCAGGCAATGGACCATAGCCGTTTATGGAAGTGTGTTTCAGCCACCTAGTGAGTCCGGTATGGGTTGTTTTTAGAACGCATTGATATATAAAAGGTCGTTTTAAGCTGATCAAATATTAAGCAATTATTTGTGCTGCTAAAAAGGTCGTGACTATACTGAACTAAACATGGATCTGTTAATAGAACTTACTTATAAAAAATAAGTGGTTTGGACTATCCGTTTAAACAGTAGCGTTTTGTCATATAAGACAACCTGTAGTGCTTTGCCTACTGCCTTCGCTTACTGTCTAGTAACTGGGTAATTGGAGTTACAGCGCCGTCTGAGTGTGACAGACGTTGATGAACGGATATCTGACAGAATAAAAACAACAAAAGACGATGGAGACTCCCGCTATGCGATCGATATGGATTCGATGGGTAGTACCTGTTTTTCTGTTAGCGTTCACATCAATCAGTAAGGCTGAATATGAGGTCAATATGACCCAGGGCGTGACGGATGTCAGCCAGTCAGTCTACGACCTTCATATGACTATCTTCTGGATCTGCGTGGTGATCGGTATCGTGGTGTTCGGCGTCATGTTCTGGTCAATGTTCAAGTACCGAAAGAGTCAGGGTGCCCAGCCCGCCCAGTTCCATGAGAGTACCACCGTTGAGATTATCTGGACGCTGGTTCCGATAGTGATTCTGGTGGCGATGGCGATTCCGGCCACCGCCACATTAGTCAAGATGTATGATGTTGAAGAGTCGGAGGTCGATATCAAGATTACCGGCTACCAGTGGAAGTGGCAGTACGAATATATCAATGATGACGTGCGCTTTTTCAGTAACCTCAGCACCCCTCAAGACCAGATCAATAATCAGCAAATCAAAGGCGACAACTATCTGCTGGAAGTCGATGAGCCATTGGTGATTCCCGTTAACAAGAAAGTCCGTTTTCTGGTGACCGCCAATGATGTGATTCACTCTTGGTGGGTGCCCGCCTTTGCTGTCAAGAAAGATGCCATCCCAGGTTTTATCAATGAAGCCTGGACCAAGGTAAACAAGCCCGGAATATATCGCGGCCAGTGTGCTGAGCTCTGCGGCAAGGACCATGGCTTTATGCCGATTGTGGTGAAGGCCGTCGAGGAGCCCGAATACAACGCCTGGCTGGTGGCCAAACAGGAGCAAGCCAAGGCGGAGGCGCTGTTGGCGTCACAGCAGTGGTCTCTGGATGACCTGATGAGTAAAGGCGAGTCAGTTTACAACAATGCCTGTGCCGCCTGTCATCAAGCGAATGGGCAGGGCCTGCCACCCGCCTTCCCTGCGCTGAAAGACAGTCCCATCGCCATCGGCCCGGTAGCCAAACACATTGATATTGTGGTCAATGGTAAACCGGGTACGTCTATGCAGGCGTTTGGTGTGCAGCTGAGTGAAGTTGATTTGGCCGCCGTCATTACCTACGAACGAAATGCGTGGGGTAATAACACGGGTGATGCCGTGTCTCCACAGGATATTGCCAAGGCGAAGGGAAACTAGTCGGAGAGTCTTATGAGTGCTGTTGTTGAAAGTGAACTGAACGAACACCACCATCACGGCCCTGCGCAAGGGATTGGTCGATGGTTGTTTACCACCAACCATAAAGATATTGGAACGATGTATCTGTGGTTCGCCTTTATTATGTTTCTGGTGGGCGGCTGCATGGCGTTAACGATTCGAGCAGAACTGTTTCAGCCCGGCCTGCAGATTGTAAACCCCGAGTTCTTTAATCAAATGACCACCATGCATGGCTTGATCATGGTGTTTGGGGCCGTCATGCCGGCCTTCGTGGGCTTGGCCAACTGGCTGATTCCGATGATGGTTGGAGCCCCGGATATGGCGTTGCCACGGATGAATAACTGGAGCTTCTGGATTTTGCCGTTTGCCTTCACCATGCTGCTATCAACCCTGTTTATGGAAGGGGGGGCACCTAATTTTGGCTGGACCTTCTACGCGCCGCTATCAACTACCTTTGCGCCACCCAGTGTCACCTTCTTTATTTTTGGTGTTCATATGATGGGGATCTCCTCCATCATGGGCGCTATCAATGTGATCGCCACCATTCTTAACATGCGTGCACCGGGTATGACCTACATGAAAATGCCGCTGTTTGTCTGGACCTGGTTAATCACCGCGTTTCTGCTGATTGCGGTGATGCCGGTGCTGGCGGGTGTGGTTACCATGATGCTGATGGATATTCACTTTGGTACCAGCTTCTTTAATGCCGCCGGTGGTGGTGATCCGGTACTGTTTCAGCATGTGTTCTGGTTTTTTGGTCACCCTGAAGTCTACATCATGATTCTGCCGGCCTTTGGTGTAGTCTCGCAGAT